>DAOSVE010000048.1:0-12131 GCA_035593465.1 Candidatus Atribacteria bacterium
CGAGGGCGAGGGAAAAAAGATGTAAAGCTCTCCCTTCGAGGGCGAGGGAAGGAATGTGTGGGGTTCTTCCATTGAAGGCGAGGGAAGAAAAAGAAAGGGGATTCATAAGGGGGAATTCTTTCCCCCTTATACTGAGAAAGACGCTTTTCCTTCCTCAGTAGTTTTTGTCTTTTCAGTTTTTAATTTTTTGCTTTGGGGGATTATAAAGGGGCACAGCCCCTTTATAGTTCGGGATTATAAAGGGGTGCTCCCCTTTAAGGGATTTTTTATCCCTCAGTAATTTCTGTTTTTTTCTGTTTTTCTTTTAATTTTTTGAAGGGGGTTATGAGGGGGAAAATATCCCCCTCATAGTCATTATAATTAGCTTTGCGGTTAACTATATATTATCCTCTGATTCTTGCAAAGGTGGAAAAGACAAAGACGATAAGAGACTTACCCCCTCTACTGAGGAAGAAAAAAGTATCTTTCCCAGTAGAGTTCTGAAAGTGAGTATAAAGTGTTATGTAGAAAAGTCGCTATACCACTTAAAGAAGCTCCAGAGCTGAGATAAGAGATAAAATTTTTCTTTGTCTCTACAAGCTGTTATAATTAGGTATATTTGTATTTGGTGACTTTACTAAGAAGGGCTTTTGTTGAAATAAACAAAGTGTATGCTGGTTTTTGATAATTGAAGATAAAAGCAAGGTAGAAGGAGGATAGAAAAGAACAGTACTATGGCTAATGGTTATCGAGTAGGAGTAGTAGATAACTTGGATAAACTTTTTGCAGTTTTACCTGATCATGTCAGAATTCCTCTGGAAGAGCGGGAGAACGCTGATGATTTAATAGAGGTGGTAATGGATCTGGGGCGTCCTCCTGAGGCTCGCTTTGCCAGGGGTTTTGTGGTTCTTTCTGATAGAATAATAGAAAGAGAAGACCTTGATTATGTGGTACAGAGAGTGGGGGCATTTACTCGAGATAACCGAGCAGGTATCGAGCGGACTCTTCACCGTATTTCCTGTATTCGTAACCGATTAGGAAATATTGTAGGACTTACTCTTCGAGTGGGAAGAGCAGTTTATGGTACTATTGACATAATTAGGGATGTTATAGTATCAGGTAAAAATATTTTACTTTTAGGCCCCCCGGGAGTGGGTAAAACTACTAAACTTCGGGAAGTAGCCCGGGTGCTGAGTGACGAATTTCAAAAAAGGGTAGTAGTGGTGGATACCTCTAATGAGATAGCTGGTGATGGAGATATACCTCATCCTGCCATTGGCCGGTCTCGTCGGATGCAGGTATCATCTCCTGAAAAGCAACATGATGTGATGATTGAAGCAGTAGAAAATCATATGCCTGAGGTTATCATCGTAGATGAAATTGGGAGAGAAGAAGAAGCAAGAGCCTGCCGTACTATCGCAGAGAGAGGGGTTCAACTCATTGCTACAGCTCATGGTAATACTTTGAAGAATCTCCTCTTGAATCCTACTTTAAGCGATCTGGTGGGTGGAATTCAGTCGGTAATATTGAGTGATGAAGAAGCTCATCGTCGGGGGAGTCAAAAAGCGATACTGGAGCGCAAAGCTATCCCTACTTTTGATGTAGTTATTGAATTGCGTGACCGGGACACCTTAGGCATTTACCATGATACTGCTCAGGCGGTAGATTTATTGTTGCGAGGCTATGACCCTCGACCGGAAGTAAGAAAAAGAACCAAAGAGGGGGCGGTTAAGGTGGTGGAAGAGGTTAAAAGTGCCTCCCCTCTTGCAGGTGTAAATATGGCAAAAGAGGAAGAAGCGACTCCTGAATTGTTTGAGAGTCAACTGTTGCGGGTTTACCTATTTGCTGTGAGCAAAAATTATGTTCAGAGAGCTATTGCTCATGCCAAAGTTCCTCTTGAGGTAGTGGAAGATGTAAACGAAGCAGATATTCTTCTTACTTTGAAAAGTCGTTATCGTAATAAAGGAAGTAAGATAAGAGAAGCAGAAAACCGGGGTATACCAGTTCATGTGGTGCGCAGCAACACTTATAATCAAATTTATAAGTTTGTACAGGACCTCTTCGGTTATAGCGACCTCTCTTCAGGTAATGGAGAATCAGGATTAATAGAAGCAGAAAGAGCCGCTCGACAGGTACTCAAAGCAGGAGAAGCCATAGAGCTTTCTCCCCGTAGCTCTTCAGTAAGGCGTTTGCAGCATAAAATTGCTGAGCGCTACCATCTTTTCTCTAAGAGCATAGGAGAGGAACCCTTCCGCCGGGTGGTGATCTACCCTCGTATTTTGGAAGAGAACCGCCATGAGTGAAAAATACGGTTTTTTGGTCACTTTGGAAGGAATTGAGGGGAGCGGGAAGAGCACTCATGCTCGTCGTTTATTTTCTTTCCTGAAAGAAGCTGGTATTCCCTGTTTGCTAACCCGAGAGCCAGGGGGGACACCTATGGGGGAAAAAATAAGAGACCTGTTGTTAAATCCAGAAAGTGGTAAAGTTGACCCGCTTACTGAGACTTTTCTTTTTGAAGCTTCACGGCGGGAGCATGTAAAAGAAGTGATAAATCCTGCTCTGCGAGGAGGTAAAGTAGTAATATGTGTCCGATTTACTGATTCTACCCTGGCTTATCAGGGCTACGGTCGTAAAGTCCCGCTTCCTTATCTTTACTATTTGAATAACATTGCTACTGATGGCATTGTACCTGATTTAACCATGCTTTTTGATGTAGAACCAGAAGCGGGGTTGGCTCGCTCTTTTTCTCATACTGAAGAAAGAGAGCTACGTTTTGAAAAAGAGTTTTTGTCTTGTAAGGAATTTCTCTTTGCTGTTCGGAATGGCTATCTTCAACTGGCTAAAGAATCTCCCCACCGTTTTGTGGTGGTGGATACTACTGATTCTTCTAAAGAAGAGGTTTTTTCTATTATTCAAAATACTGTTTGGCAAAGATTGAAGGGAAGGGGGTGAGTTTATGTCTCCTCGTTTACTTTTAATATGTGTGGTGCGAGACCAGGACGTTGCTAAGTTGCTGGATAATCTGAGAGACAGGAATATTTCTTTCACTAAATTAGCTTCTACAGGTGGCTTCCTGCGGGAAGGAAATACTACTCTTTTAATCGGTATAGAGGAAGAACGCAGAGAAGAAGTGAGGAAATTAATTAGAGAAACCTGTGCTCGTCGAGAAGAAATTGTAGAATCTACCGTTCCTCTCAATGAACCTATCGGTCCCTTTGTTCCTCAGAGGATTAAGGTGGTGAGAGGGGGAGGGGTTCTTTTTGAGGTTCCCATTTTATACTATGAGAAGTTTTGACCTCTTTTTCGGAAAAATAAAATGAGTTGGGCTTGATGAGCTGGTCTGAGATTTGCGGTCATGAAAGGCAGAAAGAATTTTTTGAACGGGTTGTTCTTTCAGGAAGAATTGCTCACGCCTATCTTTTTTCCGGCCCTCCCCGGGTGGGAAAAACTGCCTTTGCTCTGGAGTTAACTAAACTTCTTCATTGTTTGAATCCTGCCCGGAATGGAAGCTGCGGTCAATGTAAAAACTGCCAGTTGATAACTAACCTTACTCATCCTGATGTTTCTCTTCTTTCCCCTTTGGGTGACTGTTTAAGAATAGATGAAATAAGAAGTTTTGTGAGGTGGCTTAATTTCAAACCGATAATGGGTAAAATGAAAGTGGGGATAATAGAAGAGGCAGAAAAGCTAAATGAAGAAGCAGCTAATTGTCTTTTAAAGACTCTGGAGGAACCACCAAAAGATACTGTGGTAATTCTGATTACTTCTCACCGGGCTTCTCTTTTACCCACCATAATTTCTCGTTGCCAGATAATAGAATTTTCTCTTCTTTCTCCTTTAGAAATCAGCAATTATTTAATAGAGAGAAAAGGATGGAAAGAAGAAGAAGCTAAAAGAGTATCTTCCCTTTCTCAGGGTAGTTTAGGGAGAGCAGAAGAAATCAAGGAGAGTAGAGATGATTTAGAGGATAAGTTCCGGGAATTGTGGCACAAATTAAAAAATGAAACTAATTCTCTCTCCCTGGGTTCCTGGTTTTATAATAATAAGGAGCAGCTACCCCTGATTATGACTGTTTTGGAGCAGTATTTGAGAGACTTATGGATATGGAAGATGACTGATGGTCAATGTGCCAATTTGCTTTTTTTTGAAAGAGAGAGGGTACAGAAAGAAGCGAAAGAACAGGAAACGGAAACCTGGAGGAGATTAATAATCTTGGTAGACAATCTAGTCTATGATATTTCTGGTAATCTGAACTGGGACATAGTTTTAAGTAGATTTATTTTTTTATGGAGAGGTGAATGGAGTCATGCCTCAGGTAGCGGGAATTAAATTCGAGAACAATCCTAAAATTTATCATTTTGAAACCCGGGGTTTAGACTTACACCTGGGAGATAAATGTGTAGTAGAGACTTCTATAGGTTTAGAAATAGGCATAGTAGCAAAGGGAGTTTTTCTTGCTCCCGAAGATAATTTTAAGCCAGTAATTCGGAAAGCTCAAAAGATAGATTTGGACCAAGCTGAAGCTAATCGGGAGAGAGAAAAAGTAGCTTTTCAAAAAGCTCAAGAATTGGTTGCTCACTACCAGATTCCGATGAAAATTCTGCGGGTTCATTATACTCTGGACCGGGGTAAGTTAACTTTTTACTTTGGTTCAGAAGAAAGAATTGATTTTCGGCAGCTGGTTAAAGAATTAGCTGCTATTTTTCACACCCGGATTGAATTACGGCAGGTGGGGGTGAGAGATGAGGCCCGGATGGTGGGTGGATGTGGAATGTGCGGGAAAGAATTATGCTGCAATGCTTTTTTGACCAATTTTGATCCCATATCTATTAAGATGGCTAAAGAACAGAATTTAGTTCTTAATTCGGCTAAAATTTCTGGAGTTTGTGGTCGCCTTATGTGTTGTCTGGCTTTTGAATATCCTCTGTATCGCCGGCTTACTCATAAATTACCTAAAAAAGGTAGTAAGATAATCACTCCTTGGGGATTGGCAAAAATTTTAGAAGTAGATATTTTTAAAGATAGGATTTTCTTAGAGCTGGATGATGGGAAAAAAATTAGAATCAATGAAGAAGAATACCATCGTTATTTTTTGTAGATGAGAAAGGAACTTTTTAATGGCTCGAGAATATTTGGGAGATAGAAGGTGAGATGAATGGATAAAGCTGAAGTTCAAGTTTGGTATCAGGGATTAACTCTGGAAGAAGAAAAGTTGTGGTTTGAAGAAAGGGTTAAAAGTTGTGAAAGGGGGCTCCTGCGTTTTGCCTATCATCTGAGTGGTAATATGGATAAAGCTCGGGATTTGGTACAGGAAGCCCTTTTGCGAGCTTACCAGTATCGGCATAGTTATAATGCTAGCTATTCTTTTGAAAGCTGGATGTCTACTATCTTACTTAATGTTCATCGTCAGCGTTTTAAAAAAGAGAAGTTTTTCAAAATCTTTCGTCCTGGAAAAGAACGAGAAGACGGAGAGGAAACTGAAGTCTGGGATTTTTTAGAATCAAAAGAAGAAGGCCCAGAAGAGAGAACTTTGAAAAGAGAAGTTCTTGGTTTTCTTCGAGAAGCTATCGAAAAACTTCCCCCTCAGATGAAGGAAGTAATAGTGCTCTGTGATGTGATGAACTACTCTTATGAGGAAGCCAGCGAAATAATTGGTTGTCCCCTGGGGACAGTTCGTTCCCGGCTTCATAGAGCTCGAAGAAAAGTGAAAAATTTAGTGGAAGAGAGCTATGGAGAAGATTTTCTCTCCGTTTGGGGGTAGGGATATGAATTGTGAAGAAGTAGAGAGAATGCTTTCTGCTTACCTGGATGAAGAGCTGGTGGCTGAAGAATATAAATCTTTGAAAAAACATCTAATGCGATGTTCTCGTTGTCAGAAAGAGTTGAATAAACTCCGGGCAATTAAGAGTTTGATGAGGGATCTGGATAATGGTTTTAATTTTAACCAGGATTTTAAATTTGATTGGGAAGCGGTAGAGAAAAAGGCAAGGACAATAAAGAAGAGAGAAGCAATTCTCTTTTCCCTTGCTGCTGCTTTAATAGTTATGGTTTTGTTTTTCGTTGTTTTTCAGGAGCAGGCTCAGTGGGAAACGGAAGTTATGCATCCCGAGATTTTAGTAAACCTTCACGAGAGCTTGAGCGGCAACCAATTAGATATACCTTTTAAGCAGGAAACCAATTTTATTGGAACTCTGGAGCTGGTCTCCGGTGGTAGATAGTGAGAAAATCGGGGTTTTCGTTTTTTATAGAATTTAGTTCTTCTTTTCTGATTTTTTGCCTATGTTCTTCATTTTTATCCATCGCTCGAGCAGAAATAGTTAATCCAGAAGAGGCTTTGTATTTTTTGGAGGAAATGATCAAAAAATCTACTGACCGTGATTATTGGGGAATATGGTCTAATCAGGACTATTCCTCAGGAAAAAAGGACTTTTATGAAGTGGTTCACTTGAGATATATAGGTTTAGCGTGGAGGAACTTAAACGAGGGAGACCTGGTTACGGTTAAAAAAGGAAACTATCGTTACGTAGTGGACCTGGTAAGCGGAGAAGTTAAAGGAGTTTATCCTCTTTATGACCTCCCTTTTCTTCCTCCTGAAGAGGATGGTTTAGAGTTGCTTTTAGAAAATTATTTATTAGATATACAAGATAGAGAAGGACAAGTGATTTCTCGCCACACCGGTAAAGTAGTGCGTTCCTTTTCAGTAGATGAAAAAGGTTTACTGAGCTCTCAGGCTTTTTACACTCCAGAGGGGAAGCTGAAAGAGGAGGGAAGTTTTGTGTATCGGGATTATTCTCCCGATTATACCCAGTTAGTAAAATATGTAGAGGCTATGAAAAAACCTTCTGATGTTACCATACCCTCTCTTACTGTTAGTAGTAAGGAGTTATTCCAGCCTTCTCTATTGCCCCCTGGTTTTCATCTGAAACAGGTTTATTTAGTGAAGAATCAAGGTCGAGACTGGTATCAACTGGTTTATACTGATGGTCTGCAGTATTTTTCTCTGTGGCAGAGTGTTTACCCCTCGACGTTATCCGGGGATAAGAGAAACAGGAAAATCTCTTTGAAAAAGGAGGATGATATAGTTACGCTGATGGGAGAAAAAGGCGGATTCTATTTAGCTTTGATGGGAAATTTTGATTTAGAAATGATAACGCAGATTTTCAATTCTATTACCTGGGAAGGAGGTAATTAGCTGTGTGGTTTAAAAAAACCAAGCTTTTAAGTTTCTGGACAGTAGTTTTGCTGGTTTCTTTAATGTGGGGAGTAGCTGGAGCAGTAACTTCCATACCTGAAGATACCAACGTCATAGCTGATATTGTAGAAAAAGTTACTCCGGCGATAGTTAACATAGATACTCTGAAGATGGCCACTTATAGCTCTCCCTTTGCTCCTTTTTTAAATGACCCCTTCTTCCGGAAATTTTTTGAAGGGATGATACCGGAGGAGAGGCAGGTTCCGGTTAAGGGATTAGGCACTGGATTTGTATTTCGTTCCGATGGCTATATTTTGACTAATGCACACGTGGTGAGTGGAGCAGATGAAATAAAAGTTACTTTTTTAGATGGTAGAGAGTTTGAGGGTAAGGTTGTTGGTTCCGATACTCTCACCGATATAGCAGTGGTGAAAATTGATGCTCAAGGTCTTCCTACTATTCCTTTGGGTGACTCCGATACTGCCCGGGTGGGAGAATGGGTAGTGGCCATTGGTAATCCTTATGGGCTTTCTCATACGGTTACTGTGGGGGTTTTGAGTGCTAAAGGAAGGCCTATCGCCGCTGGAGATTCGGGTCAGGAGTACGAGAATTTCTTACAGACTGATGCGGCTATCAATCCGGGAAACAGTGGAGGTCCTCTTATTAATTTAAATGGAGAAGCTATTGGAATAAATACCGCTATCCTTCCTTATGCTCAGGGTATTGGATTTGCTATTCCTATAAACATGGCCAAGTCTATCCTTGATGAGCTTATAACCGAAGGAAAAGTAGTAAGGGCCTGGTTAGGAGTGGTTATTCAAAACCTTACTCCTGAAATAGCCGAGAAATTTGGTTTGGAAGAGGCCAAAGGGGCGTTGGTAGCAGATATTTCTCCTGATAGCCCAGCGGAAAAAGCCGGTATTAAAAGAGGCGATGTTATTTTAAAGGTGGACGAGGTAGAAACTCCTGATATAAGTACTCTGCAACAAACTATTCGCTCTCATCGTCCTGGAGATGTGGTGAATGTTGAAATCTGGAGAGATGGGAAAACCATCACTTTGAAAGTAACTTTAGCAGAATTAGAGGAGAGTACTTCTGTATTACCAGTTCCTGAGAAAATAGATTTAGGTATGGAAGTAGAAGAGATTACTTCTGACCTTGCTGATAGATATGCTCTGCGAGAGAAAAGTGGAGTAGTGATAGTGGGAATAAAGGCTGGTGGTCCTGCTGATGATGCTGGCCTGCGTCCCGGGGATGTAATTCTGGAAGTTAACCGGAAGGAAATCAAAAACTTGGATGATTGGAAAGCTGCTATAAATGAAATAGAGCCAGAAGAAACTATCCTTTTACTTATCAGCAGGGGAGGACAGACTTATTTTGTTCCTTTAAAAGCTGAAGAACCAGAGTCTTAAAATTTATGGAAACGGTAAAGGAGTGGGGCAAACTTTACTTTTGCCCCACTCCTTTGGGTAATTTGCAGGATATTACTCTGCGCACTCTCCAGGTATTTAGAGAAGTTGATTTCATTGCCTGTGAAGACACCCGAGTTACTTTGAAAATTCTCAACCACTACCATATTCAAAAACCTCTTTTTAGCTATCACTCCTATAATTTAAAAGAAGTTAGCTCTCGAATAGTAAACTTACTTAAAGGAGGTAAAAACATAGCTTTAGTTTCTGACGCTGGAATGCCGGGAATTCAAGATCCAGGGATGGAATTAGTGAATATTCTGGAAAAAGAGGGTTTAAGCTTTGAAGTTCTGCCAGGTCCTTCTGCTTTAGTGGTAGCAGTGGTTTATTCAGGATTCGCTTTCTCGGGTTTTACTTTTTTGGGATTTTTACCCCGGAAGAAAAAAGAGAGAAGAGGAATTTTAGAGCGACTTCTTCATCTTCCCCAAGCAATGGTGATTTACGAATCTCCTCATCGGGTGGTATCTACTTTGGAAGAAATTAAGGAAATGGTTGGAAGTGAAAGAAGAGTTATTTTTTTGCGGGAATTGACTAAAATTCACGAGGAAATATTGAGAGGGAAACTCGACGAGATTTCGGAGATTTTATCTCAGCGAGAAGAAATAAAAGGAGAAGTTGTACTGGTAATAGAGGGGGAAAAGAGGGAAAAACAGATACCCCTCGAGGCAGAAAAGTTGATTAAGGCTCTCTCCCAGCAGGGAATTGCTCCCCGGCAAATATTGGAAGTAGTGAGTAATACGTTTTCGATAAGTAAAAATAGGTTGAAGGAGGTTTGGGAAAAAGAAAAGTTGAGTTGATTTTGAAGGGAAAAACTGCTTTAATTACCAATGTAGAAATTTTACCCCCTGAGTGAGGAGGTAGTAGTTCTGAAAAGAAAAAAGCGAGAAGGAGCGGAAATAATACTTTTTTTAGTGGCTTTTTCTTCTCTTTTTTTTCTGATTGGTATAGTGGTGGTTCTCTTTGTGGAAGGATTGCCAGTTTTTACTCATGTTTCTCTTTCTCAGTTTTTGTTAGGTAGAAGATGGTATCCTACTTCTTCTCCTCCTCAATTTGGAGCATTGCCTCTTATTTTAGGGTCTCTTCTGGTTACTGGTGGAGGGTTACTCTTTGCCGTTCCTCTGGGGCTTTTTGCTGGTATATTTCTGGCTGAGCTCTGTCCTCGTCGGGGGAGGGAGATTTTGAAACCAGTTGTTGAACTATTAGGTGATATTCCCTCTGTTGTCTATGGTTTCTTTGGAGTGGTGGTTGTTGTCCCTTTTATTCGCGATCTTCTCTCTCTACCTACTGGTCTTACTGCCTTTACTGCTGCTTTAATTTTGGGCATAATGGCCGTGCCTTCTATAGTTAGCGTGATAGAGGATACTCTTACCTCAGTTCCTCGCAGTTATAAAGAAGCGTCTTTTGCTTTGGGAGCCACACACTGGGAAACTTTACACCGAGCGATTTTGCCTGCTGCTTCTTCGGGAATTGGAGCGGCAATCATTTTAGGGGCAGGGAGAATTATAGGAGAGACTATGGCAGTATTAATGGTAGCAGGAGGGGCCCCGGTAATACCTAAGAGCTTTTTCCAACCGGTACGTACTTTAACTGCTACTATTGCTGTGGAGATGGGTGAGGCCTCAGTTGGTAGCCCGCACTATCATTCTCTTTTTGGTCTGGCTATCATTCTCTTTCTTTTTACTCTTGCTCTTAATATTCTGGTGGAAAATTTAATCCCCGGAGGAAGAAGAAGAATTAGATGATGAAAGAAGAGAGTTTGAAAAAAAGATATTTAGTTCAGAATATCTGGTTTACTATATTCTGGTTATCTATGATTTTGATTACTGTAATTCTGGGTTTAATTTTATATTTCATTTTAGCTCGAGGGATAAAGGTAATCAACTGGGAATTTTTGATTGCTGCCCCTCGACGGGGTATGACCGAAGGTGGTATTTTCCCTGCTATTGTGGGGACTTTTTATCTGGTATTGGGTAGCATTGTGGTATCTCTTCCTTTAGGAGTTTTTTCTGCTGTTTATCTAACTGAATATGCTTCTTCAGGTAGTCCGGCAGTAAAAGCCATTCGTACTGCTATTCATTGCCTGGCGGGAGTACCTTCAGTGGTTTTTGGTTTATTTGGTCTGGCGGTTTTTGTCAAAATTCTGGGGTTTGGTGTTTCTGTTCTATCTGGTTCTTTAACTCTGGGTATTATGTCTCTTCCAGTGGTTATAACCTCAGTTGAAGAAGCTCTAAAGGCAGTTCCTCTTTCTTTTAGAGAAGCATCGTTAGCTCTGGGAGCCAACAAATGGACTACCATCTTGCGGGTAGTTTTACCCAGCTCTTTACCGGGCATTCTTACTGGCTTAATTCTTTCTGTGGGTAGAGTGGCAGGAGAAACTGCTCCCATCATGTTTACTGCTGCAGTATTTTATGCTCGAAGATTGCCTCAATCTCTTTTTGACCCGGTTATGTCTCTTCCTTATCACATTTATGGTTTGATGACTGAAGGAACAAGGCCGGATAAACAGATTCCTCTCGCTTATGGAACAGCGGTGGTTTTGATTTTGCTAGTTATGGCTGTTGATTCTATCGCTATTTATTTACGGGGAAAATCCAGGCGAGCTAGAAAGTGGTGAAAAATGGAAGAAGTTAAACTGCAAATTAAAGATTTGAGCGTGTTTTTTGGAGAGAAACAGGTACTCCACCAGATTAATTTAAATATTCCAGCGAACAAAGTTACTGCTATTATTGGCCCTTCAGGTTGCGGTAAATCTACTTTGCTGCGAAGTATCAATCGAATGAACGATTTTTTTGAAGGTGTGAGAGTAGAAGGCGAGGTTATTTTTGACGGAGGTAATATTTACGGGGAAAGTGTAGATCCGGTGATGGTAAGAAGACGCATTGGTATGGTTTTTCAAATGCCCAACCCCTTTCCTAAAAGTATTTTCGAAAATGTAGCTTACGGTTTGCGAATTCAGGGGTGGAAAAATAAGAAAGCCATTGAGGAACAGGTGGTGAAAAGCCTGCAGGCAGCAGCCTTATGGGATGAGGTAAAAGACAGGCTGCACTCTTCGGCTTTTGACCTTTCTGGAGGTCAGCAACAACGTCTCTGCATTGCTCGAGCTATAGCAGTGGAGCCAGAAATCTTGCTCATGGATGAACCAGCTTCAGCGTTAGACCCTATTGCTACTGCTAGGGTAGAAGAGTTAATCAGGAGTTTAATCGAGAAATATACCATTGTTTTGGTAACTCATAATATGCAAGAAGCAGCTCGTACTTCAGACTATACTGCCTTTCTACTTTTAGGAAGGCTCATAGAATTTGGTCTCACCAATCAAATCTTCACCAGGCCTCAGAAGAAGGAAACCGAAGATTACCTTACCGGAAGATTTGGCTGATAGGGAGGAACTGAAAGAAGCAAAGGGAGATAACATAAGGGTATGGTTTTCTCGGGTTAAGGAGGTTCTCTAACTATGCAAATTTTTTCTCTGATAATTAAAGGTGGATACGTTA
>DAOSVE010000049.1:0-1285 GCA_035593465.1 Candidatus Atribacteria bacterium
GCCATGGTGGAAAATAAAACTGGCTCGATTATCAACATATCTTCTATGGCTGCCTTTAGACCTTTAACTAAAACAATTGCTTATTCTGCAGCCAAGGCAGCCATTACCAACTTTACCCAGTGGTTGGCAGTTCATCTTAATCAAAACTATTCTAAGAATCTGCGGGTTAATGCTATCGCTCCTGGTTTTCTTATTACTGAACAAAATAGATATTTATTAATCGATGAAAAAACTGGTGAAGAAACGGAAAGGGGGCGGAGAATTAAGGACCATACCCCTATGGGACGCTATGGAGAGCCGCAAGAATTAGTAGGGGCAATTATCTGGCTTTGTTCAGAAGCGGCCTCTTTTGTAAACGGAGTGGTTATTCCCATAGATGGGGGATTTTCAGCTTATTCAGGGGTTTAAGAATTCAGGAAAAGAGCAGCTGTTTGTTTACTTAACCGCTGTATTTTACTATACTGGAGTCAGGGATTTAGTCAGAACTGTTCTCGTCTGCTTAAATCCCTTGATTTTAAATTGTTGTTGGTTTATTCTATCTTCTTAAAATAGAATAAATCTGAATTTGACGGGAGGGTAGAGCGTAAATTGAAACTTGTAAAAGATAGTATCAGTGAACAAATCTATTCCATAATAAAAGAGGAAATACTGCTTGCTAAGCGAAAGCCAGGGGAGCAAATTAGTCCCCGAAAGCTGGCCGATGAATTTGAAACTAGTGTTATGCCCATCAGGGATGCTTTAAATCAGTTGGCTAATGAAGGGTTATTAGTTCGCAAGCCCCGGGTTGGTTTTTTTGTCCGTTCTTTTACTCAGCAAGAGGCACAAGACCTTATGGAGGCGCGAAAACTTTATGAGCTTTACTGTTTAGAGAAGTACTTTGATAGAATAGACCGTAAAAAACTGTCGGATTATTTAAATAGGTCTTTAGAAAGAATAGATATTTCTTATAAGGACCGAGAATTCGATGAGCTGGATGAAAATATTCATGATTTAATTGTTAAGGCTTCACATAACTCGTGGTTGATAAATGGCTATAATAGCATTAGAGATTATATTATTGTTCTTAAACATTTAGATATTGGCCGAGTTCAAATGGCTCAAAAAGAACATATATCTTTGATCGAGGCTATTTTGAATGGAGACAAAGAAAAGGCTAAAAAGACTTTGGAAGAGCACATACAAAGAGTGACCGAAGAGTTAACAATGAACCTGTCTCCTCGATGATAAAAGAAGATGATTTATAAACTGAGGAAGAACAGGCATAGTGCTGTGCCATTGTGATTTA
>DAOSVE010000049.1:1385-7598 GCA_035593465.1 Candidatus Atribacteria bacterium
TTTAGCTAATTTTCTGCTACCATCGTAGTTAACTTCATGATAAATAACAACAATGCTGTTTGTAGATAGAAAGGTAGCATTTGAGGTTTATGAGCTTCTTTTAGGCAGAAACTTTAATTCTTATTTACTTGGTAGGTACATAGTCTGTAGGTTGATTACAGGTGCTTTCATGAGCCTCTGTTTTATTGAGGCTCCCAAGAGCTAAAATTGGTTTTATTGTTTTCCTCTTGCTACAGAAAAAACTGTCATGATTGAGAATTTCATATCCCTGGTGGCAAATACTGGCTTCTATTTTCAAAGCGCTACTTTAGTTTTGGAGGAAAGCTCGGAGGAGTTAATCTCAATTATGCGGTAGTTATAGCAATTGATAACCTGGGTATTAAAAAGCTGGTCTTCTCGATTTTGGTTGTGGTCGTAGATGTGAACGTGACCGTGGAGGTGATAGCGGGGTTGGTATTTTTTGATGATGTGGGTAAAAGTGGAAAACCCCCGATGAGCAAGGTCGTTCCCTTCATGAACTCCTTGAGGGGGAGCATGAGTTACTAAAATGTCTAAAAATCTCCCCTGGAAAAATTTACACCACCAGAGTGAAGGGAGCAGCCGCAGATATTTAAAATACATCTCTCTTTCAGTATATTGATGGATGCCTCCATTGTACCAGTAAGAGCCTTCTAAGCCGGCAATAATTACGCCTCGGTATGTAATAACTCTTTCATCTAAATTTATTCCTCCGGCTAATATTTTCTTTCCTCCTGAGGGGTCATGATTTCCATGGACAAAAAAGAGGGGGATATTGAGGTTGGTGACTATGAAGTCAAGATAATGCTCAGGAAGGTCTCCACAGGAAATGATGCACTCTACGTCTTTGAACCTTTCCTGACAAAAATCACCATAGATAAGAGGATTTATCCGGTCGCTTATAACTAAGATTTTCATTTATTGAATTATACAATAGGTTTGAAATTATGTTAAGAAAAGGTATCAAAGTAAAGCTTAAAAATAACCTGCACCTTTCTTACTCTTTGGGAGCTCCTCAAGAAGTTCTAAAAACTTTTCTACTACCCGAGGGTCGAAATGATGGCCAGATTGTTTTTTAATATATTTTAAAGCTTTCTCTTGAGGCCAGGCTGAGCGATAAGGTCGGTCAGAAATTAAAGCATCCCATACATCTATTACTGCAAATATCCGGGCTGATAGAGGAATTTCTTCTCCTTTCAGTCCTCGAGGATATCCTGTCCCATCCCAGCGTTCATGATGGTAGTAAGGAATATCGAGAGCGGGATGAAGATATTTAATGGGGGAGAGCAACTCCCAGGCATAGACGGGGTGTTTTTTCATAATTTCCCACTCTTCAGCAGTTAAGGGGCCAGGTTTCAGTAAAATTCGGTCTGGGATAGCCATCTTACCGATATCATGGAGAAGTGCTCCTCTACGAATATGGATTAAGTTTTCAGGACTCACTCCCAGAGTTTGGGCTAATTTTAAAGTTAACTCAGCCACTCTTCGGGTGTGTCCTTCAGTTTCTCGGTCTCGAAGTTCCAGTGCCCGGGCCCAGCCTTCAATGGTAGTATCATAAGCTAAAGTTAACTCAATATGGGAGCGATTGAGTTCCTCAAACATGGCAATGTTATTGATGGCTATGGCTAATTGCCCTCCTATGGTGATTAGAAATTCTGTCCAATCTGGAGGAGGGTTAAAAGGGAGTCGATGAAAAGCTATCAGCACTCCTTCAGTTTCACCTTTGGCTACTAAAGGAACAGCAAAGAGGGAAAGAAAATTTTCTCTTTCTATGAAGGGGGGAAGAACCTTTTTCTCTTCCTCCTCAATGTGAGAAATAAACAGGGGTTTTTTCTCCAGCACCGCTTTACCCAGGGCTCCTTCTTCCAGCCGGAACTGGTAAGAAGCTGCCTCAGGAAAGAGAAATCCCAGACCCGCTTTATAGCGTAAAACGGAGGAGTCAATTAAATAAATGCCCATAGCATCTATTTTTAAATGACGCAGAGCTTCTTGCAAGGTAAAATCCAGTACCATTTGGAGGTCTAAGCTCGAGGCAATGGCTCGGTCGATGGAATGGAGACTGCGCATCATATTTATGTATCTCTGTAATTGCGAAAAGAGTCGAGATTGTTCACCAGAGGTAACCACTTGATGAATGAAAGTCTGGATAAAACCAGATAGTGAAGATAGAAAATCAGGTTTATCTACCAACCACACTAAAGCTCCCCAACTATCAGGAGTTTTACCCAGAAGAAAAGCTTCTACTTCTTTTATTTCCAACTCTTTAGCTATTTTTTCTAACTGAGGATATTTAGTTTCCTCGGTAAAGTTCACCACTAAAGAAGAACCGCTGTGCAACAAGTCAGCTAAGAATTGGTCTTTTTCCGGAGAATCTAACCAGGACTGGAGAATAGGAGAATAAGAGGAAGGAAAGGTAGAGATAGTCTCCCACTTTTGGTTGTCTTTAAGAATTAGGAAGGAGGCTACCTTTACCTTAAACTCCTGAGCAGAATAGTATACTGCTAGTTGAGCTAATTTTCCTAAATCCAGGGTTCCGGAGAGTTCTTGAGCTCCCTGATAGAGATGGCTGAGCATATCCAGCTGGAAAGCAATCTGTTGTTCTGCTCTCTTGAGGTCGGTAACATCCACTAAGGAAATTACCGATTGTTTAGTGTGGGGAATGAGGTCTACGCTGGCTAAAACCTCCCTGACATTTCCCGACTGATCTATAAGGTGAGTGGTATATTTTTTAGGAACTATTTCTGGATCGACGCGGCGTTTTTGGTGGTATTCTATCATCTGGGAAACATCAGGAGGAGCAAAAAACTGGGTGAATTTCCTCTTCCCTTCTATTTCTTCTTTAGGAAAACCGGTTAATTTTTCAAATTCCCGGTTAGCTAAAGAGATGGTCATGTCTTCCTCTACTAAGATAGTAGCCGACCCTGTGTTTTCAAAAATAGTCCGATATCGCTCCTCCGATTGAGAAAGTTCTCTTTGGGCTTTCTTTAACTCAGTTACATCTCTAATTAAAGCTACCCAGGCTAATATCTCGCCAGCCCTTTGAATGGGGGAAAGGGAGGCTTCTAAGTAGAGTTCTTTCTCGCTTTCGGGATAAAGAGTAAAGGAGTGGTTTATTCTTGAGTCTTCCTGAAGGGCTTCTTCTGGGGAAAAAAGGTGGGGTAAAAGAGACCGGATAGGTAATCCTTTTATCTCCCTCTCTTTTTTCCCTATCAGTTGACAAGAAGCAGGGTTAACCAGCTGAACTATTCCTTCTCGGTCAAATACCAACAGAGCATCACTCATATTATTAATGATTTCCTGGGCAGCCAAAGCAGGAGTTATATCTACTAAGTGATAATACCAGATAGCCGGTGCACCTAAAAGGACAAAAGAAAAAATGGGGATAAAACCCAGAGGAGGGATAGGAACACCTAAAGCGGGTAAAAAATCAATGGTTGCTAAGCTGGCTATCAAAAAAGCTCGAAAGAAAAGTCTGGTTCGGAGCTTAGCCATGGGAGATATCTCTTCCTGGCTCTTTTTATAATATTTCAGGAGTCCCGTAAGTAACATATAGAAGAAAAAAACTAAAAAGGGAATACTTATCCATTCATAATGAGGATAATATCCCCAGGAATGTAATTTTACCCCAGAGATAAAACTCTCGCTTACGAGAGCACACAGGGAGAAAAAGAAGGAGAGAATCCATGCTATCCAGGCCTTTTGCTGCTGGGAATAAGGGGCCCGAAGAGCAAAAATGGAAAACTGGAAAAGGGCCGTAGAAATAAAAGGTACTCCCAAGAAAGCTAATCTCGACCACACAAGTGCTGTTTCCTCATCGGGAGATACATACATAAAAGAGTTAGGGAACAGCCACAGAAAAATAGAGAAAGTAATTAAAAAGAAGAGAATGCTCTCCCGTGAAGCTTTTTCTCGAATTAAAATTCTTATTCCGGTGGAGAGAATTGTCAGGCTGGTGAAGAGGACTGCCAGAGCAAAGATAGTAAAATTATAATCAGCAACTTGGAGTATAACATTTTTAAATATAATGTCGAACAAAATGGCAGCAAACCTCCTCAATAACAGATAAGCTAACCAGCTTTACTTCATTCCTTCGTTCCTCCCCGCGAGCTTACTAGACTTATCCCACCTCTGCTCTAAAGAATTCAGAGCAGGATGTTTTTCGCATCCATTGTATTATACACTTTGTTGATAAATTTATTCCTTAATCGGGATTTAAATAGTAAAATGCTCAAGGTCTTCTTGTAGCGCTCTTCCCATATCCATAGTTTCCTGAATTTCTTTATCCATCTCTTGTAAGGCAGCACTTTGCTCTTCCGCTGAAGCAGCTACTTCCTCAGCTGCGGCAGCATTTTCTTCCGAAATGGAAGCCACATTACTGAGTCTAGTAAATACCTCTTCGGCCTTTCCTACCACTTCTTGAGTTTCTATTTCGTTCTGATGAGATATTTCTGACATTTCTCTAACTAACTGGACAATTTTTTGAGATATTTCTTCTACTCGGAGGAAGGAAGTAGAGATAGCATTGGTTTCTTCAGTTACCACTTGGTTAGCTTGATAAATATCCTGAAAAGCCTGCCGAGCTCTATCTACTGATTTAGTTCCACTATCCACTCTTTTGGTACTTTCCTCCATAGAGCTCACTGCTTTATTGGCTTCTTTTTGAATGTCTCCAATTAAACCAGCAATACGCTGAGCAGCATGGGCTGATTCTTCAGCTAATTTTCTCACCTCATCAGCCACCACAGCAAACCCTCTCCCTGCCTCTCCTGCTCGAGCGGCTTCAATTGCCGCATTTAAGGCTAAAAGGTTAGTTTCATCAGCGATGCCGGTTATAAGGTCAGTGATGCTTCCGATTTCTCGGGAACTTTGCCCTAACGTCTTTACTATCTCTCCTACTGAGAGGACGGAGTGGCTTATGCTTCCCATAGCTTCTACTACTTCTTTTAAGGTTTTTTGTCCTTCTTCAGAGAGGCTGAAAGCTTGAGTAGCAGATTCCTGAACCTTTTCTAAGTTACCACCGGTGAGCTGGATACTTTCCATAACCTGGTCTACTGCTTCTAAAGTGATAGAAGCTTTGTCGGATTGCTTTTTCAATTGCTCCGCCATTCCCTTCACTTGGCCTACTAGATCCTCCATATTTTGGGAGACTTCGGTTAAATTCTGGCTTTGTTCTTCTGACCCTCGGGCTACTTGAGAGATGGTTTGACCAATCTGGTTTCCGGTTTGAGCAATTTCTCGAGAAGCGTGTTGTAGATCTTCCATAGAAGATATGATTTTTTCTGCTCCTTCAGCTACTTCTTTTAGAAAAGCTCGTAGGGACCGAGAAGCCTGGTTTAGAGAGTTAAAGAGAGTTCCCAGCTCATCCCGGCGACGGAGAGAAATTTCTTGAGTCAAGTCTCCCTTTTCTAAAACCTGAGCAAAAGAAACACTGCGATTTATAGGAGAAACAATGCCTCTGGAGATGACTATACCTAAAATAATGGCCAGAATTACTATAATACCCACTACTAAATATAGAATACGAGATAACTGGTTTTGAAGCTCACTGACATGGGTAACAGTGGTATCAAATTGATTAAGTACTTCCTGATTCATTTCATTCATTGCTGCTAAAACTTGTTGGCCTGTTTTCGATGCCTCAGTAATAGCTTTTTTGGTTTGCTCATCAGCAAATTTTAGATAATCGTCCGCGGCAGTTACTTTATTCCAGAGTTCAACAAAAGGTCTCCAGCGATCGTTAATTACTGCCTCAGCAGTAACTGACCCATAAATCTTCAGAAAATCTTCTTCCATAAATTTTTTCATTTGTTGCATATTTGTTTCTACTTTTTTGCGAGAGGATTCTTTTGCTTCTGAATTGGATAGTAAGAGATAATTTTTTCTCTCCTGGTTAATGATGTTTAATTTATCTAACCAGTCATCCATTCTTAAGTCTTCTAAAGTTCTTAAAAGAGAGCTATAAGAACGATGGCATTCCATATATAAATTGTCTCGCTCTTCAGGAGTGGCAATGGAGAAGTTGTTTTGTAAGTTTTTCCAGCTTTGCTGATAAAGAGCTAATTTATTTATTATATCTTCTTTCGTCTGGTCAGAAATCATAGAAGAAGTACTGATATCGTTGGAAAAAGAGTCAAAGTAAGAGCTGATAGAAACAGTTATTCTCCCATCAGGGTCACCGGTAGCTAACCAGCGAGA
>DAOSVE010000049.1:7698-12068 GCA_035593465.1 Candidatus Atribacteria bacterium
TTAAACTCCTCTGATTCTGTTCCTAATCTCAGAGCTTCAATATAGGTCATAATTTTATTATCTAATTGATTAAATTCTTCTTTCATTTGATCCAGAGTAGCTATGTCTTCCTCTAAAAGATAAGAAGATACCAGAGAATCTTTCTCCGAAAGAAGATCTTTAATCTTAGAAGTGGCTAAAAGCAGAGGAGTATTATTTCTTACCTCCTCTAAAGAAGTGCCTATTTCTCGAAAAGCATAAATAGCAAAGCCACCAACTACTGCTGCTAACAGCGCTAAGACAATGAATCCTAAAGGAATTCTGGTTCGGATTTTCAACTTTATCCCTCCAATTTTATATATTTCTATATTAGTTAATCGGCTAATTGACCCAAAACTTTATAATATTTGGATGTCCAATCAAAAATTTATCCTAAAATAGTGTCCAGAATCATCATCACTATAAATCCTAAAAGGAGGGCATAAGTGGAGGAGCGAGCATGGGAAGAATGATGGGTTTCAGGTATTATCTCATCGCTAATTACAAAGAGCATTGCTCCTGCGGCAAGAGCCATCCCCAGAGGAAGAAAGGAGTGCATAATGGTAACAAGAGAAATTCCCAAAAGCCCCCCAACAGGTTCTACTAATCCGGTAAGTAGAGCATAAGTAAAGGCTTGACGTTGATTATAACCTACTCCTAAAAGAGAAACGGCTACTGCTAGACCTTCAGGAATATTTTGTAGACCAATGGCCAGGGCTACTGTAATTCCGTTGGATATGTTTCCGCTGCCAAAGCTTACTCCTACTGCTAAACCTTCCGGGAAATTATGTAAAGTTATAGCCAGGACAAATAGCCAGATTCGTCGGAGGTCTGACTCTAATCCTTCTCTTCCTCTCTCAAAGTGTTCATGAGGTATTATTTTATCAAAGACATCGAGTAATACTCCTCCTATGGCTACTCCCAGTGCAGTTATCCAGGCTCCTCCCATTTCTATTGCCGGGACTAAAAGACTAAAAGCAGTGGCGGCGAGCATTATTCCTGCTGCCACTCCTAATAGTTCGTCCTTGAATTGATGGGAAATCTTTTGCCCTCTCCCAAAAAGAACTGGTAATCCTCCGATACCAGTAGCTAAACCGGCTAAAGTACTGGCTAAAGTTCCTAAAAGAACAGGATTCATAAGTATCACCTTTTTTTATTTTTATTCTCTCTTAATTTCTCGGAGATAGCAAGTAATGTAAGCTTAAAGATAGCACTAACTATATTTTTACTGATTTAAGGTTTGAACTTCTATTTATTCAGCAAGTCATGAAATCCTTTTTTCTGAAAAATAACTTTCTTTATTTTCTAGTTCTTTTAAAATATAGTGTACATCTTTACAAGACTTTATCTTTATATAAAGGTTGGCGCTTAGCAATTTATATATTTACTAAAGCTGGATGGATGAACCTTCAATGACTTTGCACTGACTTCGGGGAATAAATTTCAACAAAAATAGAGGGAAAATGATAAAATATAGACCAAAAACAATGGGAAGGAGAAAAAAATGAAAACTTATTGCATAGGTGTGATACCTGGAGACGGAACAGGACCAGAAGTAATAAGAGAAGGGCTCAAAGTTTTAGAAGCTATTTCTAAAAAATCGCATTTTTCTTACACTACTATTTTTTATCCCTTTGGAGGAGAACATTATCTAAAGACAGGGGAAACCTTACCTGATTCAGCCATTGAAGAATTCAAGAAATTAGATGCTCTTTATTTAGGAGCTATAGGACATCCTGAAGTAAAACCAGGAATTCTGGAGCGGGGAATTTTACTGAAATTACGATTTTCTTTAGACCAGTACATTAATCTCCGACCGGTAAAACTTTATCCTGGAGTATGGACACCTATTAAAGACAAAGGACCAGAAGATATAGATTTCGTGGTGGTAAGAGAAAATACTGAAGGTTTGTACGTAGGAGCTGGAGGTAACTTGCATCGCGGGACTCCTCACGAAGTAGCAACTCAAGAATCTATTAACACTCGTCGGGGAGTGGAACGATGTATTCGTTTTGCTTTTGAATTTACCAAAAAAAGAAATAAAAAAAATAAACTCACTCTGTGCGGCAAAACTAATGTTTTAACTTATGCTTTTGATTTATGGGAAAGAACTTTTCAAGAAGTAGCTCAAGAATACCCCGATATTAAAACTGACTACGCTCATGTAGATGCTACCACCATGTGGATGGTAAAAAACCCTGAATGGTTCGATGTAATAGTAACTGACAATATGTTTGGCGATATCATCACCGATTTAGGAGCTATGATTCAAGGTGGCATGGGAATAGCAGCTGGTGGTAATATTAATCCTGAAGGGGTTTCTATGTTTGAGCCTATTGGAGGTTCCGCTCCTAAATATACAGGGAAAAATATGATTAATCCTCTGGCAGCTATTTCTGCTTTGCAAATGCTATTGTCCCATATAGGAGAAGAGGAAGCAGCTCAAAGAGTAGAAAAAGCTATAATCAAAGCTTTAGAAAGCGGAAAGATCAGAAGCATGAGTGCCGGACAAATGGGACTTACCACTACTGAGGTGGGAGATTTAATAGCTTCCTTAGTTTAAAATTAATCTAAAGGTGTTCCTCCTTCCTGCACGGGGGGAATGCTCGTAGAGGAAGATGGCTTTTCAGTTGCTCCTTCTGTAGAGGGTTTTGCCTCAGAGGAAGGAGCAACCTCAAGAGGTGTTCCTCCCTCCTGGGTAGGAGGTTTACCTGCAGAAGGTGGGGTGCTTTCGAGAGGTGTTCCTCCTTCTTCAGCCGGGGTACCACCAGAAGTTATTCCTGGTGAAGAGACTATTACTCCCTGTCCTGAGCGAAGAGCAGGTTTTTCTTTAGAAGAGGCGATAAACCGTTGCACTTCTATTTCTACCAAATTAAAATTATCATGTTTCTCTAAAGCATTGGCTAACACGCTAGCTACTTGTTCCGAATCCACTCCTGCTTTTCGAGCGTTTTCAAGAAGTTGGGCCATCTTTTTCATATCTCGAGAGGAAAGATTTTTATCTGCTGCTGCTTTCACAATCTCCCCTGCCTTTTCCGGATCTACTCCCATTTCTAAGAGAGAGGACAAGGAATCTACTATCAGTTGCAAGCGTTTCCCATCGTTAGCTAAAGCTTGACTTAAAGCCTCTTCTATTGCCTGGGGCGGAACGGATAATTCTAAAGATAAAGCCAGATCAATTATCAAATTCTCTTCTCCTTTTATACCATTTTTTTGTAAAATCTCCTGAGCTTTTTCTAGAGAGCCTTTTTTATTATTCAAAGTTTTTACTAATTCATGAGGGAGAACTTTCTTGCTTAAACCTTCTTTAAGTTTGGAAATAATGGGAGAAAGGGGAAGACTTTTTTCCTGTGCTTCTTTTATTAAAGAATCTACCTGGCTCCGAAGATATTCTTTGTCCTCTTCTGAGTAAGGGGATTTTTCAATAAGTGAAAGAGGGTCACTTGCCGCCCATAGAGGAACTATTCCTGCAAAGAACAAAAAGAAGATGAAGAACGAAACAAAAATCTCTTTCTTCATGAGTTTGATTCACCGTTAACCACCAGTACCGAGTTAAATTTCCCGAACCCATCGGGGACTTGCCGGAGAGAATTGGGATCAGCTACCCATTCTTTACCATCTACTAAGAAACCATATTGATATTTACCTGGTTTGACTTTTAATGTTATTCTCCAACAATCTTCTTTAACTCTTTCCATCTGCAGGTAATCCCAGCTACTAAAATCTCCTGCTACTGCCACTGTTCTAGAACTCTGGGAAGGAGAATAAAAAACCAGCTCTATTTTCCGGTAACCCAGAGAAGGAGAAATCTCCAGCTCGGGGAGCAGAGGAAGGTTACTAAAGAAAATCAGAACGAGAAACGCAGCTGCTAAGGAAACCACTACCCATTTTTTGTAATCAGCATAATGCAAATGCTTTTTTTTACGTCCTTCTATCCGATACATAACTTGCTGAGCAAAACCTTCACTTACCTCAACTTTAGGTAAGTTTTCTAGATATTCAACAAGCTTCTTTTCTTTTATATCCATACTCCTCACCTGATTTCTTATACGTAAAACAGGGCTGTTCAGTTTCAAGGATGGGTTTTTTGCCTGATTTATTACTTTCCCTGCAAAAATACATAAGAACCTATCAGCTTTTTGTTAAAGTTGAAAAAAGTGGCTCTCCGTGAGATAATCCATTATAATGACTATGAGGGGGAAAAAGACCCCCCTCATAACCCCCCCAAAAGGCAAAAAAGTTAAAAACAACTGAGGGAGACTCTTTCTCCCTCAGTGGGGCGGTGCCCCCTCATAACCCCCAAAAGCAAAAAATTAAAAACTGAAAAGACAAAGACTACTGAGGAAGAAAAC
>DAOSVE010000050.1:0-12067 GCA_035593465.1 Candidatus Atribacteria bacterium
ATTTACTTTTTAAAAGTTTTAATATTTTAACCAGTTTTGCGGGATACTATAATAGTGGAAGGTTAAAAAGCATAAAAGTAAAAAAGACTGCTGAGGGAGAAAAACCTCCCTCAGCATAAGAGCAAATTTTTTGTAGCTTCCTCTTTATTATAATTTTTCAGAAAGAATATGTACTGAACCTCCTATTTCATAATAGGAGGATATCAGTTCTGTAACTTTTTCTTTCGTTTCTTTCTGAGCTTCTTTTATATTAGAACTTTCTCCTAAACCTCTTTCATAAGCCTGGCGAATTTCAGTTCCTATATTAATCTTGGTAATGCCATTCTTGATTGCTTCCAGAACATATTCTCTTCTAATCCCTGAACCTCCATGAAGAACCAGAGGAATTCCGGTCACTCGGGCAATTTGCTGGAGATGTCCGATATTTAATCGAGCCTCTACTTTTTTCTGGTTCTTTCCTGCTCCAGTAATTGCCCCATGAATATTACCAATAGCTACCGAAAGCCAGTCTACACCGGTTTCCTGAACAAAACGCTGAGCATCTTCGGGAGAAGTAAATCCTCTTCCACTTTGAAAAAGCTCTTCATAAGGGGGAAGAGGACCTTTTTCATGTCCTAAAACTGAGCCCAATTCTCCTTCTACACAAACTCCGCGTCGATGAGCAAGCATTACCGTTTCCCGAGTAATACGGATATTTTCTTCCAGAGGTAAACGAGAACCATCAATCATCACCGAGTGGTATCCTAAAGAAAGAGCTTCCTCAATTAACGACTTCCAGTCTACTTTTTCTCCCTCTTCATCTATAACTGGAACATGATCTTGATGGAGTCGGCTGAAAGCCAGGTCTCCGTAGCGTTCATACTCTTCTTTTACCGTCTGAAAGCTCTTTGCTCCAAAGCGAGTGATATCAGGGCGAGAAACTTCCAAAAGAGCAAAAGTTTCGGTCTCTCGTAACGCCTCTATAATGGCTTCAACCATAGGAAGGTAAGCAACATTAAAAGCAGGAACTAACACCTGGTTCTCATAAGCTACCTCCATTATCCGGGAAAGAGACGCTTTTTCTAATTTTTCTCTCCAATTTTTCTCCATGGCCATCATTCTCCTTTCCATTTCTAACCATTTCTAACCATTTTTAATTATAGTTAACCGCAAAATCCATTATAAAGACTATGAGGGGGAAAAAGACCCCCTCATAACCCCCAAAAAAGATTAAAACTTGAAAAATATAAAAGTAAAGACTCAAAAACTACTGAGGAAGAAAGAGTCTCCCTCAGTGGGCTGTGCCTCCTTATAACCCCCCAAAAAGCAGAGAACAAAGAAGCAAAATGCTACTGGAAATATTATATAGTATCCCTCAGTACATAGCGACCTTGAGTTTTTGACTTCCGGTGTAATTTACTTTTTAAAAGTTTTAATATTTTAACCAGTTTTGCGGAATACTATAACTATCTTCCAGATATAACTATAAAAAGGTAAAATAGTAAAGCAAAGGAGGAAAAACATGAAAAGGAAAAAAGTTTTAGTAATAGGAGGCACAGGACATATCGGTAGTTATCTAATTCCCTCTCTGTTTGCCAGAGACTATGAAGTATTAGTATTTTCTCGGGGGAAAACCACTCCCTACCCGGAAAGTTTTTGGGAAAAAGAGGTGAAAATGTTAACAGTAGATAGAGAAAAAGAAGAACAAACTGGTCACTGGCAAGCGTTGATAGAAGAAATTCAGGCCGATATCATAATAGATATTATATGTTTTGAGCCAGAGAGCGCTCAAATTCTTATAGATACCCTGACTGGAAAAGATGTTCATCTCCTTTCCTGTGGCACAGTATGGGTATATGGTAAAACCAGAATAGTTCCTACCCCCGAAACTGCTCCTCGGCTTCCCGAAAACGACTATGCTCGCAAAAAAACTATAATAGAAGACAAGCTCTTACAGGCTACGAGAGAAGATAAAATTAAGGCTACTATCATTCATCCCGGGCATATTACCGGCCCAGGAAAAACTTTTGTTACTCCTTTTGGAGACCATAATCCAGAAACTCTACAAAAAATAATTGATGGAAAAGAAATTTATCTATTGGATGGAGGATTTTCCACTCTTCACCATGTTCATCCTCAAGATGTAGCTTCTCTTTTCCTAAGAGCTATAGAACAAGAGAACAAAACTATAGGAGAGAGCTTTAACTGTGGAGCTCCAGAAGCCATGACTTTTTGGGGGTTGGGAGAATATTTTGCCTCTCTTTTTGGAAAAAAGTTTTATTTCCAAAACATTTCTTTAGAAGAATATACTGAGAAATTTGGTTATCCTGAAGAAGCTGCTCAACATGTCCGACAAGGTTGTTGTGTATCTATGCTAAAAGCTCAAGAAGTTTTAAATTTCGCTCCCCATTATTCAGCAAGAGAAGCAGTAGCGTCAGCTACTGATGATTTAATAAAAAGAGGAATATTGAAGGTGAATAAATGAGTATTTTTAAAGATTGTGATATTAGGGGAGTTTTCCCCACCGAAATAAATGAAGAAAAAGCTTATTTCATTGGTAGAGCTTTCGCTTCCTCACTTCCCGCAGAATCCAGAATAGTAGTAGGAGGAGATGTGCGGGAAAGTACTCTTATTTTAAAAGAAGCTCTCATTGAAGGGCTTTTAGAAAGTGGAGGAGAAGTGGTTGATTTGGGAATAATCCCTACTCCTCTTTTATATTTCGCTGCAGATAAACTACAGAGTAAGGGAGGAATTATGGTTACTGCCTCCCACAATCCCCCAGAATACAATGGGTTCAAAATTACCCGGGGGAATGTTCCCCCTACTCCTGAAGATATTACCAATTTAGCTAAAAAAGTTAAAGGAAAAAACTTTCGCCACAGCAAGAAGGGAAAGGTAATATCCCAGAACTTAGATAGAGAATATCTCGACTTTCTTTCTTCTCTTACTCCCCGGCCTCACCGCCCTTTACAGGTGGTAGTGGACTGTGGCAGTGGATGTTATTCTGACCTTGCCCCTGATTTCCTGAAAAATTTAGGCTATGAGATAATTCCGCTTTTCTGCGAAAAAGATGGAACATTCCCCCACCGCTCTCCTAACCCTTCTCAAGAAGGCAATTTAGCCGCGCTCTCTATCAAAATAAAAGAGGAAGCAGCAAATGCAGGGATAGCTTTTGATGGAGATGGAGACCGGGTAGTATTCGCAGATGAGAAAGGAGAAGTTTTAAAAGGAGAAGAAGGAATTATTTTTTTCCTCCGCAACATCATGCCCCACCTCCCCCGGGGAGAGAAATTCGTCTATGATTTAAAATGCTCTCAAATTGTTCCTCAGGAAGTAAAAAGAATGGGAGGAATCCCCATCCCCGAGCGCTCTGGACATGCCCACATTAAAAGGCGGCTACTCCAGGAAAACGCTTTTATGGCAGGGGAAATCAGCGGTCATTACTTTTTCCGAGAAATAAAAAGAGATGATGGATTGTATGCTGCAGCTCTATTTCTTTATCATCTTTCCCAAGCATCTCATGCTCTTTCTCAAATAAGGGAAACTTTCCCTCCTTCCTACGTTACTCCCGACATTCGGATTGCTGCCCGAGGAAGAGAGAACCTTCTCTCTATTCTAGAAAATTCAATTTCAGGAGGAGAAGTGTCTTATATCGATGGAATAAGAGTAAAATGGGAAGAAGGATGGGCAATGATTCGTAAATCAGTTACCGAACCAGTGTACACCCTACGTTTTGAGGGAAAAACTTGCCAGGATATTCCCCAATTAGTCCACCGCTTCTTGCAGCCTTTACCTGAAATAGAAGAAGAAGTGCTCCACCAGATTAAAAAGCAAGGAAGAAACTAAACCCGGTGGAAAATGTATTTTTCTCCTCGACGAATGGCATACGCTGCTAGAGAAGATAAAAGTATGGCACTTCCTGCCTGTACCAAATTACCTGGTATTTCTACTATTGCCACACCAGGTCCATAAAGGAGAGAGCCAGCCAAAAAATATCCTCCCACCATCTCTAAACCGGCCAAGGATAAAAAGAGAATCCGCTGGAGGAGTTTTGGCTCCCGGCGGGCTAAAGCTCCTACTAAGAAACCCTCCACTCCTTTGATTACAAGAGTAAATGGAGCCCAATGAGCATATCCGGTCAAAAGATCAGCTAAAGCTGAGCCTAACCCTCCAGCTAAAGCTCCTACCCGAGACCCCCACAGCAGAGCAAAAACAAATATTAAAGTATCTCCCAAATTTATGTATCCTCGGGTCTGGGGAATGGGAATTTGTAAACTCATAGTGGCTATAGCCACCAGCGCAATAGCCATTGCTGAATATGTCAAAGTCCGGGTTGACTCTTTCGTTGTAATCTCGACCTCCTCTTGCTGCGTCTACAGTTATTTTATCATAGTCATCAAGCGGGAAAAGAGAAAGTTTTAATACGATTCTTTAAGTCTTGGACAAAATTACCTGCTGCTTTTAAAAACTCTCTTACTTCTTTCTCATTTAAAACTAAGCCTGTCGCCTGGTCTATGAGCAATATCTGGTTATATATGTCCTCAAACTTGCTTTCTACTTCTCGGCTAAGCTTTTCTACTTCTGCTTTCTCTTGACGTTTCTCGAGCAAGTTCAGTAATGCCTTCAGCGAAGAGACCATAGCATGATAACTTTTCGAAAAACAAGACTTATAATCTCCTCTATTCAGGTCATTCTCTGCATCAACTAATAGTTCCTCTGCTTCCTTTATGAAATCTCTCGTCTCCTCTTTGCCATTGTCCATATCGCTATTACTCCATGAATATTTTCGACATTCATTAGGATCTTCAAATAGAACTTCTTTGGGATCAAAATATTCAGAGTCGAACTCTCCGCCAACCCACTCTAACATTGTGCTGTGTTCCTCATGCTCAGGATTTCTTATAGCCTCTAAAAATTCTTCATACCCCCATACGCCTCCACAATCTTCAGGAGGACAGGCTCTTTTCCCGGCTATGCATAGAGGATATTTGACATTCTTATCTCGAGGGAGTATTTTTTCTAACTCTATTTTATGTTCCCAGCCATCTCCAAAATCATAAATATAATTTGCTGTCTTATTTTCCATAGAAAACCAGTTAGCAATCTTCTGCTTTTCTTCGGGGATAATTTTTTGCCCAAAAACCTCATCCTCTTCGCTGGGGTTTCCTATCCTCACTTTCTCTCCTGTAGAAGGAGAGACCATTTCAAATTCATGAAGATGAGTGTCTGTCCAACCCATGGCATCCTGGATAGCAATATGTAAGTCCCAAAAGGTATAAGTTTCAGGAACTTGTATTCTCCGCCAGATTGGTGGTCTGATACCTTTGAGAGTAATCTTAAACTGATATACCCTATCAAATTTCTTTTTCATTAAAACCTTCCCCTTATTTTAAAGTTTACATATATTTTACTGACGTTTCCTAGATTTATGAAGCTCAGCTTTACGGAATTAAAATAGAATACAAAAGCCATTTATCCGCTCATTAGCTGCGCATCGTCTTATTCTTCCATCTTTAATTCCTTCTCCTTTAACAAAGGGAAGGCAAGTTACAATATTTTCTAATATTACTTCAGTGCCCTTTGACCTTCCATAATTCACAGTACAAAGTTTATAGTTAACCGCAAAATCCATTATAAAGACTATAAAGGGGAGAACCCCTTTATAATCCCCCAAAAAGATAAGAAACTTAAAAAAACAAAAGAAATAAAGGCCATAGAGAAAGACAAAGTCTTTCTCTATGCGTAGCGACCTTGAGTTTTTAACTTTCGATATAATTTACTTTCTAAAGTTTTTAATCAGTTTTGCGGGATACTATAAACAAGTGTATTTTAACTTATACCTAAACATTTTTACTATCTGACCTTCAGAAAACTTTACACCAAACCTCTCCTTTATTAATCCCCTTGCTTCCTTCATCATCCAGTATTCTTTCTCCTCTTTATCGCTTTTCAACCTGATTTTTATTTCTCCCGGATCCTGGTATAAAATTTTCTCTTTTCATAACAGTTTAATTACAGCAAATTTGTGAGATGCTATAATTTAAAGAATTCTGATGATAAAGAGAGAACAAATTTAGTACAGGAAAACTTATTGAATCTCCTTCACTTCTCTTTTTCGTACCTTTAGAGAACTAAAAACATTAGGAAATACCACCACACCAATAAGAACTATTCCAATGATAACCATCATCACCTGGCCTGGCACATTTACTAAGCCCATGCCATAGCGGAGTAAACGCATCAATATGAGAGCCAAACATACACCAACTATACCACCCTTACCTCCTGAAGGGCTAACTCCTCCCAGAACGGCAATGGCAATAACCTCGAGCTCATATCCTGTAGCAATATTAGGTCTTGAGCTACCTAACTTAGAAGTTAGAAAAATAGCTGCTACCCCTGCCATCAACCCGTTAAGAGCAAAAATAATCTGCTTTATTTTTGCTACCGGCACTCCAGAAAATCGAGCAGCTACTGGATTAATCCCCATAGCATATACCTTTCTTCCCCAGGCAGTCCGATGGAGCAAAAGACCGTATATAATGGCACACCCCACAAATACCACTATAATAAATGGTATATGAGTCCTCCCTATATATCCCCAGGCCAAATAAGAATACCAGGAGGGAAACCCTCCTATCGCCTGATCACCAAGCAAAATATAAGCAATTCCTCGATAAAGAGAGGAACCGGCCAGAGTAACAATAATAGCCGATAGTCCGGGTATGCGTGAAATCAATAAACCATTAAAATATCCACACCCCGCCCCTGTAGCTAAAGCTATTAAAATGGCAACCGCCATAGGAACCCCAGCTTTGTAAGACATAGCCATTGACACTGAAGAGAGAGCAACGATAGAAGCCACAGAAATATCAATATCCCCTATAATCAATACCAGAGCCATAGAAAGAACCATAAAGCCTTTTTCTAAAAATACCGAGAGTGCATCCATAATGCCGGTGTAACTCCAGAAATGAGATGAAAGACGGCCATTGACTACTGATATTCCTATAATCAATATAACTAAAAGCCATTCCCACTTAAAAGTGATGCTAAGCTTTCTTTTAGAAAAGGATTTCTGGTGTTCCATTTATATTACTCTCCTCTTCAACTGCGACTTTTCCATGTTTCGAGTAATAGCAATATTTACTATTGCCGCCACTAAGATAATAAGACCCTGTAAAGCCATTTTCCAAAAAGGAGATACTCTAATCATGGGAAGGGCGTTATTGATAATACCAACGGTGATAGACCCCAGTAAAATACCAGGTATAGTTCCCACACCGCCAGTAATGCTAACTCCACCTAAAACACAGGCAGCTACAATAGTCATAACAAAGCCAGAGGCGGTATCATTCTGGGCTGAGGCATAGCGAGCTACCCACATCACCCCGGCCAAACCAGAGAGAGCGCCGGAAATAACATAAACCAGCCAGGTAATAAATTGAGTATTGATTCCAATAATTCGAGCTGCTTCTTTATTGCTTCCCACAGCATATATTTCTCTTCCAATACGAGTATGATTGACAAAATAATAGAAAACTAAGTACACCACCAAAACAATGTAAATCAACTTAGAAAGACCCAAGAAACGTTCTGTCGCTATCCCTTTAAAAGAATCCGGCATTTCGTAAGCATTTATCCACTTCCCACCGCTGATTATAAAAGTAATACCCCGGTAAATGTACATCATACTCAAAGTAGCAATAATTGGCACCACCCGTCCTTTAGCTACAATTAAACCAGTAATAGACCCCAGGAGTGCTCCCAGTATTAACCCCAGTAACAGCATAAAAAGTGGAGAAAGCTGAGGATTTTGTTTAACCATCATCCCTGCTACCATTCCCGTTAGAGCCAGCACCGACTCCATAGAAAGATCAATGCCACCAGTAACTAAAACCAGCATCATCCCCACAGAAAGCACAAATAGAGCTGCCGTATCTAACAGAATATCGTGGAAATTACCCCAGGTTAAAAAACGAGGATTGCGAATACCAATCAAAACAGAAATAAGTATGATAAAAATTATAATCCCCAATTCCCGGAATCCAGGCAGTCTGGAAAATGCGACCTCTTTCTTTGTTTTAGCAGGTTCATTCGTCATAGGTTTACACCATCCAGATTTAACTTTACGACACAACTTGAACTGAACGATCGATTTTTACTGCTGCCTCCATAATCTTTTCCTGGGTGGCTTCCGAACGAGAAAAAACACCAGTAATTCGACCTTCATGCATAACAATTATATTATCACTCATTCCCAATATTTCTGGCATCTCAGAAGAAATCATAATAATACCCAGCCCTTCTGCTACGAGATCAGACATAATTTGATGGATAGCAGCTTTTGCCCCCACATCAACACCCTTGGTTGGCTCATCCATAATCAATATTTTCGGGTGAGCAACCAGTAATTTGGCAACCACCACTTTTTGCTGATTCCCTCCCGATAAAGAACCAACGGGGTGGAAAATCCCTGGAGCTTTTATTTGAAGCAGTTCCAGCATTTTACTAGAAATTTCATATTCTCGAGGCGGATTTAGCCATCCTTTATTGGTAAGCTGGTCAATTATAGAAATTGTAATATTATCATTGATACTCAAGAGCAAAAACAAACCCTGTTCTAACCGGTCCTCGGGAAGATATCCAATGCCGTAACTTATAGCCTCCATCGGGTTTTTAATCAATATCTCTTTTCCTTCTACCAATATCTTTCCAGCATCAGCCGGAGCTATACCAAAAATTGATTGAGCCACTTCAGTTCTTCCTGAACCAACCAACCCGCTGAACCCGAGAATTTCACCAGCTCGGAGGGAAAAGGAAACATCGGAAAAATAACCAACACGAGAAAGTCCTTCTACTCTCAAAAGCTCTTTCCCGAAAGGCACTGCACTTTTGGGAAAGAGCTGATTTATCTCTCGCCCTACCATGGCTTTAATCAGGTCTTTTTCACCAATCTCGCTTACATTCCAGGTTCCTATACTTTTTCCATCTCGGAGTACCGTTACTCGGTCAGCAACTTCATAGACATCTTCAAATCGATGAGAAATTAATATAATAGAAACTCCATCGTTGCGAAGTTTTCTTATTATATTATATAAATCTTCAGTTTCCCGCCTGGTGAGAGAAGCAGTTGGTTCATCCATAATAAGTACGCGAGCATTAACTGAAAGAGCCTTAGCGATTTCAACTATCTGCTGTTGAGCCACACTCAAAGAACTCATGGTTACCGAGGGATTAATATCCGAGCCTAAAGAACGGAGAAGTCTCTTCGCTTCTTGCCTCATCTCTTTCCACATCAGTCTTTTAGTAGTAGAGTGAATCACAGGATGACCAAGAAATATATTCTCAGTAACTGTTAAATGAGGAAAGGATGCAGGTTGCTGGTAAACGGCAGCAATTTTATAACGATTAGCTACCATAGGATTATGAAAAATTACCTTGTTTCCCTCGTAGAACATATTACCTTCGTCTGGCTGATGAACGCCAGTAACAATTTTTATAAGAGTAGATTTGCCTGCTCCATTTTCACCCACAATGGCGTGAATTTCTCCTGCTCGAAGATTAAAATCAACCCGGTCTAAAGCTTTCAGACCGGGGAAAAACTTAGAAATCCCCTTCAGTTCAAGTATATATCTATCTTCTGCATCTACCACACTGTTAACCCCCCTAAAATGGGTGGGCGAGAATGATTCTCGCCCACCCATTTACTGCACCAAACTTAATAAACGTCCTTCCACTCATCAATGTTACTTATATCAAATCGGAAAGGAGGCCCTAGTAAAGCTTCTGTTCCTCCGTCGTCTGCTTCTACAATGGTATATTTTCCCATTCTACCAGCAGAAAATTCCTCTCCTAACTTACCAGTTATAACCCCATCACACAGAAGGCCAGCAACGTAGGAAGCAAGGTAGCCTAAATCGACAGGATTCCATAAGAAAAATGCCTCACAAGCTCCATTGTGAACCCACTCTGCCATCTCACTGGGAAGCCCAAGGCCGGTAAGCTTAACTTTCCCCACTAAACCGGCATCAGTAATAGCCTTAGCAGTAGCGCTTATGCCCACAGTGGTAGGAGATATGATACCTTTCAAATCTGGATAGGATTTAAACAAACCCATAGCTTCATTATAACTTTTATCTCGCAGGTCATCACCGTATACAATAGTTACTAATTTCATTTTTGCATACTTCGGGTCTTTTAATTCCTCTTTCATATACTCAATCCAGGTATTCTGGTTAGTCATGGTGGCTCCAGCTGAAAGAATGGCTATTTCACCTTCATAGCCAATCATCTCCGCTATTGCCTGAACCTGCAACTTCCCTATCAATTCTGCATTTGCCTGATTTACGTGTATATCTCGGCCTCCGGGAGCTACTGCCGAATCAAAAGACACGACTTTTATATTATTTCCCTTAGCTTTTTGAAGAACCGGAACCAAAGCATCAAAGTCATTGGCAGTTATACAAATAGCACTAACTTCCTGAGCTATTAAGTTTTCAATTATTTCAATCTGACCTTCCACTGTCGGAGTGGCCGGCCCCTGGAAAATAAAGCTATTACCCAATTCATTACAGGCCTCTTCAGCGCCTCTGCCAGCCGCATCCATAAAAGGATTCCCGACATTTTTCACTACCATCCCAATGGTATGCTCTCCGGCAAAAGCACTTACTGAAAAGAGGACAACCATGGAAAGTGACAAAAAAAGAACTGGAAAAAGTTTTTTCATTTCTAATTTTAACCTCCTTTATCCTGGTTACCAGATTTAACTACCAAAACTACTACACACTGTCATCATCGACCAGTAAACCCTTACTGACCACCAATCCTTAAGAATCCTTTTCTACCACCTCCTTTTGTGACCTTCGCTTCTTTCATGTAACGCCCATATTTTTTCACATTGGTAGACAGTTTTCCATAACCATCTTTTTCCTATCGCACAAACTAAGAGCAAGAAATTAAAGCTTAATCATTGCTTATTAGAACTTCAATCCCAAGATCTTTTAAAGCCGTTAGTGTCTCTTTCTTTATATTGCTGTCAGTAACTATTTTAGAGATACAATCTAACTTACACACTCTAAAAAAAGCTACTTCCTCAAATTTTCTACTTTCCGCCACTAATATGATCTCTTGAGCAGATTCAATCATAACTTTTTTTAAGTGAGCTTCAAGCTCAAAAGTATCAGCAATATATCCTTTGTCCACTGAAATAGCTTTGGTTCCTATAAAAAGTTTATCAGCATGATAATTAAGCACTGCATTTTCTGCTTGAGGGCCTACAAAAGAAAAAGAGGGAGGATGTAAAGTTCCACCGGTAGAGATAATGTTGAATTTTCGGTTCTGAGCCAAATTTATACAGATATCAAGGGAACTGGTAAGAATGGTAATTTGTAATCCAGGGCTGATGTTTCTTGCTACCTGTAAAGCAGTAGTGCTGGCATCAAAAACCACTGAGTCTCCATCTTCTATAAGCTTAGCTGCTTTCTTACCAATTAATTCCTTGATTTCCCGGTTAGTTATCTCTCGAAGAGTAAAAGGAAGCTCTACTACTCCTCTTTTTATCCTGGTAGCCCCACCATAAATTCTTCGCAATAATCTCTGCTCTTCTAAAATTTTTAGGTCCTGACGAATAGTATCTTCGCTCACTCCAAAAACATCACTTAGTTCCTTAACCGTTATGGTTCTCTTTTCATCTAGCAATTCTAATATCTTTAATCGCCTTTCCTCTGAAAACATACTAAATTCACCTAACTTCTTTCTTATTTTAATACCAAATTACTTGCAATTTTTTCCAGAATACTATATAGTTTAATCAATGTCAATAGCAATTGAGCTACCAACCAATAATCTCTACATCTACCAAAATCAAATATAGTTAACCGCAAAATCCATTATAAAGACTATGGGGGTAAACCCCCTCATAACCCCGAACTATAAAGGGGGGAACCCCTTTATAGTTCCCCAAAAAACATAAAACCTAACAAACAAGAACAATTGAGGGAGAAAGAGTCTCCCTCAGTGGGCAGCGCCCCTTTATAACCTCAGCATTACCCATAAGTTTTTTCTGGACACCATAGAAGGTTTTCAA
>DAOSVE010000164.1:0-1619 GCA_035593465.1 Candidatus Atribacteria bacterium
TGTCAATGTTCTTCTATTCTGGTGAAGAATCATTTCTTTTAAGGTATAATGGTACCCCTAGAAAAGGGGTTATAGTTAACCGCAAAATCCATTACAAATACTATAAAGGGGAGTGCCCCTTTATAATCCCCCAAAAAACAAAAAAATACAAAAGAAAAAAACTACTGAGGAAAGAAAAACGCTTTCCTCAGTACCTGCGGCACCAAAGACGAAAGCAAAATAGATGAAACCGAAGTTCAACCCGATGTTGGCAAATAAGCCCTTGTTGAGGGATTTTAAGTAAAAAGTCTACCCTACATCAGGAATCTCCATATTTTTAATTTGGAAAGCATTAAGTATCTTTTTATGTTCTTCCTGCATAGTAGTCAGAGAATACTTCTTTTGACCATCAGGTAAATAGATCTCAATCAAAGCAATTTGACTTAGTTCTCTTAAAATTTTAGGAGCAGATTTATTAAGTTTCTTCTGATTAGCAAGGTACTCAATTACATTGGTAATAAAGTAGGCCAGAACACATAAGTATACATGCCCTTCCACCCGGACGGGTTTGCGGTGATTAATAGGTCTGATATCTAATTCATTTTTGATCACTTTGAAAGCTCTCTCTACTTGGCTTAAGTTTTTGTAAACCTGGATCAGTTTTTCATCCTCATAACTTTGCTCATTAGAACAAATCATAAAAGTACCATCTAATTTTTCATCTTCCTCAATTTGGGCAGTTTTGAGTTGGTATTGAATCTCAAATCCCAAAGGGTTTTTAGAACTATTCACTGTGGCTACTCGGAAATACTTCCGGGCAAAATTCTCCTTGAGGATCATCCCCACTCTTTTCATAGCTTCATCTCTACTGGTAATAGTTTTGTTCTTTCCTAAACTGTTATTCAACCTCTCCAGTTCCTCCTGGATACTCTCTAAACAAAACTGGCGATACTCTCTATCTTCTTCTCTCTTTTGGGTATTGAGACATAAAAGAAGTCTTTGGTTCTCTTCTCCGGGGATGAACTGAGCATAGAGGTCAGTGGTAATTTTCCTCATAGATTTAAGATCAACATCTCTATCTTTTAAGTATTTCTTACTCTGAACACGAGGAAGAGCCATAACATATTTGTGTCCTAGCTCTTCAATGGTGGCCACATTATTAGCAGTTAACATTCCCCGATCTCCTACTAAGACAATCTCTGGAAGAGGAAATTCTTCCTGGAGTTCAGATATCATTTCTGTAACTGTGGTTTTATCTACTCGATTTCCAGGATAAACTTTACATTTGAGAGGGAAACCAGAGGCAGTGGTAACCAATCCGATGACTATCTGTTTCCTATCTTTACGCTTATCTCGGGAATAGCCATATTCCGCTATGATACATTTACGACCTTCAAAATAACTACTGGTTAAATCATAATATAGCTCCTTGCTCTCTTCCTTAAACTGTACAGTAGCCATATGATATAAATACTCTTCTACTGGCTTTAAGTTAGCCTGTAGGATTTCTAAGCTGCGGTATAAACTCTGGAGATCCAGTTCTCCAGGAGCTAAAAAATGTTTAAGGGGAGTTAGGGGTAACCACTCTAAAAGAGCTAATTTACTATCTGGTTGTAGTAGTCTTTGGAAGAGCATGGCTT
>DAOSVE010000051.1:0-8034 GCA_035593465.1 Candidatus Atribacteria bacterium
TGCTTTAAAAGTAGCTTTGAAAGTTAAGTCTGGTGATTGTGAAAGGGGAATTATGCTCGATGGAGCAGGGATAGGTTCTTCCATGGTATGCAATAAAATCAGGGGAATACGGACGGCACTTTGTTATGACCTCAAAACTGCTGTAAATAGTAGGAAACATAATAATACTAATGTTCTTACTCTTGGTGGTCCATTGCATCCGATTGAAGAATTATATGAAATGGTTAAAGTTTGGTTAGAGACAAAGTTTGCTGGTGGAAGGCATTGGAAACGGATCAACAAAATGATGGATATTGAAAAAAAATATTTATAAAATTAATGTTAGAAGCCTATTATGGATCAAGAAAATCTTATTGATAAAATTACTCAAAAAGTGATGAATAGAATAGACTGAGTGGGATGGGATATAGTGAAAGGGGGTCTACCGTTGTGAGTCAAAAAGCCAGAAGTGTAGTTACCCAACAGGAGCATGGGAGTTGCGAATGCATTACCCCGGCGGGTTTAGCATCGTATATTGACCACACCTTGTTGAAGCCTGATGCTACTCAAGCTCAGATTGAGCAGCTCTGTCAAGAAGCTATTCAATATTCTTTTTGTTCGGTTTGTGTGCAGCCTTTTTGGGTGAGCTATTGTGCCAGAAAATTGAGAGGAACAAAAGTTAAAGTATGTACGGTTGTGGGGTTTCCACACGGGGCTAATGTTCCACCTACGAAAGCATTTGAGACTCGGCAAGCTATTGAAGATGGTGCGCAGGAAATCGATATGGTAATCAATGTCGGTGCGCTTAAATCAGGTAATCTTAAGGTAGTGGAAGAGGACCTGCGAGCCGTTAAGAGAGCTTGCCACTCTACAACAATTACTAAAGCGATTATTGAAGCTTTTCTTTTAACCGATGATGAAAAAATTACTGTTTGTCAGTTAGCTAAAAAGGTGGGATATGACTTTGTAAAGACTTCCACTGGCTTTGCTGGCGGAGGAGCTACTGTTCATGATGTGGCTTTAATGAGGAGAGTAATTGGCCCTAAGATGGGAATAAAAGCCGCAGGAGGCATTCGTAGCTTTGAAGATGCAAAAGCTATGGTGTTAGCTGGTGCTACGAGGCTTGGAACTAGTGCTAGTATAAAAATTGTAACTGGGCAAAATTAAAAGGGAAGAAAGTCATGAGTGAAAGCGGGCTTATAAGCGACCAAATGTTATCGGAGATTATAAGTGAGGTTGTTTATAAATATGTTGTGGAGGGTGAGTCTATTCTCGAGGGGGAATATTCTATACCAGTTGAAATTTCTCGTCGACATGTTCACCTGACCCGAGCTGCTTTAGATACTTTATACGGAAAAAATTACCAATTGACTAAAGTTCGAGATATATCACAACCTGGTGAATTTGCTAGCGAGGAGAAAGTAATTATAATTAGCCCCAGGATGAAGGTTATTGAAGGGGTGCGTGTTGTAGGCCCATTAAGAGAATATACTCAGATAGAGTTAGCAATGACCGATGCCTTTCTTTTGGGTTTGGATTCTATTCCTACTCGTTTGTCGGGAGACATAGCTGGTTCCCAACCGATTACTCTGGTTGGGCCAAAAGGTTCCTTAACTCTTAGCGAAGGAGCTATACGTGCTGCCCGACACGTTCATATGACCCCTCGGGATGCAGAAAAATATAGAGTTAAAAATGGCGATCGAGTAAGGATTGAGACTAGAGGAAGAAATGGAGTAATCTTCAAAGATGTTATCGTTAGAGTTTCTGATAAATCTAAGTTAGCTTTTCATATTGACACTGATGAGGCTAATGCTGCTAATATTAAGGGATTAACTTTCTCTAGAATTTTGTATTGATAACAGTCTCTGGCGAAAACGAGCAGCATCCTAATAAATATATACTCACAGTAAGCGGATTTCTTAAATGCAGTGATTATAGTATAATTTAGTGATTAAATTTGTTTTTTGGAGATTAGATGAAAAAAGAAGAAAGAATTAACTATATTGCTAATATTCTTTCCCTGCAAGGGATTGTCCGTATCCGGGAGCTTTCCCTAAAATTAGGGGTTTCAGAAATGACTGTTCGCCGGGATCTAGACTCGCTAGCACAAGCAAATATTGCTGACCTTATACCAGGGGGAGCAGTGCTTAAGCGGAACTCCTCTTCGGATTTGGGAGAAGAACATTATTTCTTTTCTGCTGCCGGGTCTCAGATGATTCAGGAAAAAATAAGAGTTTGCCGGAAAGCTGCTTCTTTAATAGAAGCCAATGATACTATTGCCATAGATGTCGGCAGTACTACTGAACAATTACCGCAGTTTATTCCCTCTTCCCTTCCTCTTACTATTATTTGTTTTACCCTTAACATCCTGTTCAAAGTGTATGGAAATGAAAACTGGGAGATTACACTTACGGGGGGCCGTTTTCACAGGAATACCCTGATGTTTGAAAGTCCAGAAGGGGTTGAGCTTATAAAAAAAATGCGAATTAATAAGGCTTTTATTTCAGCAGCAGGTGTTGATGAAAAATTAGGGGTAACTTGTGCTAACCATTACGAGGTGGAAACCAAAAAAGCTGCGATGAAATCCTCAGACACCAAGATTTTACTCTCGGATTCTTCCAAATTTGGTAAAGTCAAGATTGCCTATTTTGCTGACCTTTCAGATTTCGACTTAATCATTACTGATTCTAACCTGGATCCTTATTATCAAGATGTAATACGGGGTTTGGGGTTACAGCTAATTCTTGTGTAAATTCAGGCCGCTCTCTGGGAATTAAACCCATCTTCAAAGTTTCTACATTTGTGAACTCTACATTGCAGGAGATATCCTCATCTTTTATTTTCTTGGTGTGGGGTTAGCTATTGTTGTCCCAACCGGGCGTCGCAAATGCAGTCATGTCCTATCTCAGGTAATTCATCCCATTGCTTTTTTAAAAACCTTACTGTATTATGAGAAAATGTAAAAAAGGGTTAGATAAGGAGCGATACTATGGGAAAAACTATGGCAGAGAAAATACTGGAGAATAAAGTTGGTTTTCCGGTTAAAGCAGGAGACCTGGTTATAGCTCGGGTAGATAGGGCTATGGGGCAAGATGGGACTAGTCCCTTAGCTATCCAATCTTTTGAAGAGATGAAGGGAGAGAAAGTTTTTGACCCGGAGAAAATAATTTTGGTTTTAGACCACAATGCTCCCAGTCCTTTAGAGTCAGTTTCTCGGCTTCATGACTTGATGCGTAATTTTTCCCGGAAATTTGGAGTGCAGCTTATGGAAATAGGAGAAGGAGTATGTCATGAGTTGATGGTATCCCGGGGGTTGGTGGTGCCAGGAGATTTAGTGGTGGGAGCTGATTCCCATACTTGCACTTATGGAGCGATTGGTGCTTTTTCTACCGGGGTGGGAAGTACAGAGTTAGCAGTAGTGATGCTCTCGGGAGAATTGTGGTTTAAAGTTCCAGAAACTATTCGCTTAAACTTGAAAGGTAAATTACCGGCAGGGGTATTTTCTAAAGACGTTATTCTTTATCTGGCTGGTAAATTAGGAGCTGATGGAGCTACTTATCAGGCTCTGGAGTTTCACGGACCGGTGATAGAAAATTTAGAAGTAGAAGAACGCTTTACCATTTCTAATATGGCCGTGGAAGTGGGAGCGAAAGCTGGTCTTATGGTTCCCGATGAAAAAGCGATAAAATGGGTGAGAGAGAGGACTAATCGGGAGTTTCAGCCAGTTTTCCCGGACTCTGATGCTCAATATTCTCAGATTATAGAGGTAGACTGTTCTTCTCTTTCTCCTCAAGTGGCTCTTCCTCACCAGGTAGATAATGTAGTGCCCATAGAAGAAATAGGAGAAGTCCCCATTCAGGAAGCTTTTTTGGGAACCTGCACTAATGGAAGGCTACAAGATATAGGAGTGGCTGCTCGTATTTTAGAGGGAAGAAAAGTTCATCCGGGGGTGCGATTAATTGTTGCTCCTGCCTCTCGAGAGATTTTCATAGAAGCAATAAAAAGAGGATGGGTAGAGAAAATTGTCCTTGCTGGAGGAGTTTTTGTTACCCCGGGGTGTGGCCCTTGTGTGGGAACTCATCAGGGGGTGCCAGGAGATGGCTGGAATGTTATTTCTACGGCTAACCGTAATTTTAAAGGAAGAATGGGCAACGCTCGGTCTTTCATTTATTTAGCTTCTCCAGCTACAGTGGCGGCTTCGGCCTTAGAGGGTAAAATTACCGATCCTAGAAAATATTTGAGGTGAGAGAAAATGATTTTGCGAGGTAGAGCTCATAAGTTTGGAGATAACATTAATACTGATTATATTATCTCCGGAAAATACAAATTTAAGACCTTAGATATGAATGAACTGGCTAAACACGTGATGGAAGATGTTGACCCTCATTTTTATGAGAAAATAAAGCCGGGCGATTTTATAGTGGCGGGGAGAAATTTTGGTTGTGGTTCATCCCGGGAGCAGGCTCCTCGAGCGCTCTCTGCGGCAGGAATCCGGGGGGTTCTCGCTCAGTCTTTTGCCCGTATTTTCTTCCGCAATGCTATTAATTGTGGTTTGGCGGCTTTAGAATGTGATACCTCCCCAATAGAAGATGGAGATGAATTAGAAGTTGACCTTCTTACCGGAAAAGTGGTAGACCACTCTCGAGGAATAGAGATTAAAACCCAACCTCTACCTCCGGTTATGGTGGATATCCTGAAAGAAGGGGGCTTAATAGAGTATTTTAAAAAATACGGTTCTTTTCAGGGGGTCAAAAGATAGGCTATGTGGGAGCTAGTAAAAGAAGTAGATCCGGAAGTTTATCACTGGATAATAGAAGAATTAGAGCGAGAGAGAAATAATTTAGAATTAATTGCTTCGGAGAATTTTACCAGTTTAGCAGTGATGCAAGCTCAAAGCTCTATTTTAACCAATAAATATGCTGAAGGATATCCTCGCCGGCGCTACTATGGGGGTTGTGAATTTGTAGATGAAGTGGAGAGCCTTGCTATAGAGAGAGCCAAAGAGCTTTTTGGAGCAGAACATGCCAATGTTCAACCCCATTCTGGTTCTCAAGCTAATATGGCAGTTTATTTTGCCGTTCTCAAGCCTAATGATACAGTGATGGGAATGGATTTGTCTCATGGAGGACACCTCACCCATGGAAGCCGGGTAAATTTCTCCGGGATATTATACAATTTTGTGCCTTATGGAGTAGACCCTTCCACTGAAACCATAGATTATGCGGCTTTAGAAAAACGGGCAAAGGAAGTTAAGCCTCGTTTAATAGTGGCGGGAGCCAGTGCTTACCCTCGTTTCATTGATTTTGAGAGGATGCGCCATATTTGTGATGAGGTAGGCGCTTATTTTATGGTGGATATGGCTCATATTGCCGGATTGGTAGCCGCAGGAGTTCATCCCAGTCCTATTCCTTGCGCTCATTTTGTTACCACTACCACTCACAAGACTCTTCGAGGTCCTCGGGGAGGAATGATTTTTTGTCAGAAAGAATTTGCTTCCGCTATCGACCGGGCTATATTTCCCGGGACGCAGGGAGGTCCTCTTCTTCATGTCATTGCTGCTAAAGCAGTAGCCCTCCGGGAAGCTTCGACTCCTGAGTTTGTGGATTACCAAAAACAAGTAGTGAAAAATGCTAAAGTTTTGGGAGAAAGTCTGAGCGCTCGGGGATACCGACTGGTTTCTGGTGGAACTGATAACCATCTCCTCTTGGTGGATTTGCGGGAGGTGAGAATAACGGGAAAAGAAGCTGAAAAAGTTTTAGATGAAGTGGGAATAACAGTGAACAAAAATGCCATTCCTTTTGATGAGGAAAAGCCCACCGTAACCAGTGGTATCAGAATCGGCACTCCTGCTTGTACCACGCGAGGTATGAAAGAGAAAGAAATGGAAATCATCGCTGAGTGCATAGATAAGGCCCTCCGGGGAAAAAACGATCCCCAGATTCTCAATCAGGTTAAGAATCAGGTGAGAGAGCTATGTCAGAGATTTCCTCTGTATCCCGAAATAGCCAATGGGGAATAAAATATAGAAATGTGGTTTACTATTAGGATACTATACTTAGGAGGTAAGAAATGATGAGAGAAAAAGTTGAAAAAGCTTTAGAAAAAGTAAGAGGTTATCTCCAGTTTGAAGGTGGAGATGTAGAGCTCGTTGATATAGAAGATGGAGTGGTAAAAGTTAGGCTGAAAGGTATGTGCAGTGCCTGCCCTATGGCTATGTTTACTCTTAAAGATGGTATTGAACAGGCCATAAAAGAAGAGGTGCCCGAGGTAAAATCAGTAGAACAAGTACTATAGCAGCCTGCGGTGTAAGATAAAAGCATAAGTTTAGGAAACGCTTCTCAATATAGCATGATGGTATCTTTTATTAAAAAAGATACCATCATGCTATATGAAAAGACAAAGCCTTGCCAATGATATAGGAACTCCACTTATAAATTCTCGGGAAGAATAATAACCTTTCTCTTTGTGTTCTATAGTTGACTGCAAAAACTCGTGGTAATGTCCATCTACTTAGTAATTTACTTCTCTCTAAGGGGTCAATTGCAAGTATCGAAAAAGACGTTTTTTGTTATTCCTGGAATCTTTAATCAGGCATACTCCTCTTCTATCATTCCCGAAATTTTCAATCAGGAATCTAAAGATTTTTCTGGGGATGGATTTTTATCCCCAGTAGTTTTTACTTTTTAATCTTTTGTGTTTTTTTTGCTTTCCAGGGGTAATAAGGGGTTCACCCCATTGAGGAAAGTTCTTCCTTCCTCAGTGGTCTTTATGTTTTCCTGTTTTTCTGTGATTTTTTTCAGGAGGTAATAGGGAAATTTGTCTCTCTATAGTTTTAGACCCCTGATAGAAACACTCAGGTTCCAATTTAACAGATTTTGCAGGAATGCTATATACTTACTAACCCAATTTGCATCATAAATTCCAGAAATCAGCCTATATCAGAACTTTAATTTTGGGAATTCTCATTTTCGGGCAGAGATTTGCAACTGAGGTTGGTTTTTTGTCTTTTAGTTTACACCATAGATAGTCTCAGATGCCCGATTACTAATTTCGGACATGACAGAAAAAGAAAAACAGTAGGCACTAAGGAAGTGTTTACCCTTCCTCGGTTGTATTTGTTTTTTTAATGTTGTTTTGCTTTTCCGGGGGTTATAAGGGGGTTTACCCCTTTATTGTTGTTTACAGGATAATTGTGTTATAAGAGCAGGGAGAATTTTCTGGTAAAAATTTTATAACTCGGGTTAAAATAGTCTGCTCCTTTTTAGTTTTCTAGGGTTTATCATTTACAAAGAAGAAAAAGGGAAATAGAATAAACAACTGGTAACAAATGGTTTAAAAAGGAGATAAAAATGAGGATAGAAGAAATTAGGGAGTGGAGAAAAAGGGTGGAGGACCATTTAGGGATGGAGATTAAAGAGAAAAAAGAATTTCCCCCGGAAAGCATTCCTCAGGAAGAAGAAGAGCTGCGGAAATTTTTAGCTCACCACATTGACTGCACCATACTTAATCCCCACGCTACGTTAAAAGAGGTAGAAGATGTGTGTAGGGAAGCTAAAGAGTGGGGTTTTTGGGAAGTAATTGTTAATCCTTTTTATGTTCCTACCTGTGCTCAGTTTCTTGAAGGCACCAAAATAATGGTGGGAGTGGCAGTGGGTTTTCCTCTGGGACAGAATAAGCCAGAAATAAAAGCTCGAGAAGCTCGATTAGCTTTCCAGGAGGGAGCGAGAGAAGCAGATATGGTAATAAACTTAGGAGCGCTCAAAAATGGCGATTGGAAGTTAGTTTATCAGGATATCCGGGGAGTAGTGGAGGAAATGTCTCCGAGGATAATAAAAGTGGTTCTGGAAAATTGCTATCTATCTACGGAAGAAAAAGTGGTAGGATGTTTTATTGCTCAAGCTGCCGGAGCTCATTTTGTAAAAACTTCTACTGGCTTTGGTTCTGGTGGTGCCACAGTTGAAGACGTGGAGCTTATGCGACAGGTGGTGGGTGAGAGTATGGGAGTAAAAGCAGCAGGTGGTATCCACTCCCGGGAAATAGCTTTGCAGATGATTA
>DAOSVE010000051.1:8134-11765 GCA_035593465.1 Candidatus Atribacteria bacterium
AAAAGAAGAGTAGCTGCTTCCATTAGTGTCCACTTTAACCTTAAATCCTTGCTCTTTAACTTTAGTAAGGAAAAGGAGGAGCTCCTCCTTCCACAGAAGCGGTTCTCCTCCCGTAATACACACTGCATCTATTAAACCTTTTCTCTCTTCTAAATACCGAAGTACTTCTTCTTCCTTTACCTCCGGGAAAATCTGAGGGCTCTCCACTAATTCCGAATTATGGCAGTAAGGACAGCGAAAATTGCATCCGGCAGTGAAAAGCACGGTAGCGATGTTCCCCGGATATTCTATATAGCTTACTTTCTGCCAGCCTCGAAACATTGGTTTTAAGAAAGCGCGTACTCTTTGCGCTCTTTGAACTCTTCTTGTTTTCCTTTATTCCACCTTTGAATGGGTCGATAATAACCCACTACTCGAGAATAAACTTCTGTTTCTGCTCCACATTCCGGACAGTTGAATTTCTTACCCCTTATATATCCATGATTGGGACAGACAGAAAAAGTAGGAGTGATGGTAAGATAAGGAATGGGATAACGCTCAAAAGCTCTCTTAATGAATAACTTTACCGCTTCAGGGTGGGGCATTTCAGAGAGAAAAGCGTGAAATACCGTCCCTCCAGTGTATAAGACTTGTAAATCTTTTTGATGCTCTAAAGCTTCGAAGGGGTCATCAGTATAATTAACAGGTAAGTTAGTGCTATTGGTATAGAAAGGTTCTGCTTCTCCTGCAGTTATAATATGAGGAAAATCCCGGTGGTCATGTCGAGCTAAGCGGTAACTGGCCCCTTCTGCCGGAGTGGCTTCTAAGTTGTAAAGGTTGCCAGTTTCTTCTTGAAAATCGGCTAATTTGTTTCTCATAAAATTCAACACCTTGACAGCAAACTCTTTTCCTTCTTTCTCAGCAATAGATACTCCTAAAAAGTTGAGACAAGCTTCATTCATCCCCACTAAACCTATGGTAGAAAAATGATTACGAAAAGTCCCTAAATAACGACGGGTATAAGGCAAAAGTCCATTTTTCAGATTTCTTTCCACTACTTTTCTTTTTATTTCTAAAGCAGTTTTAGCGATGTTCATCACCCTATCCAGACGAGCAAAAAATTCCTCTTCAGTTTTACTTAAGAAAGCAAGACGAGGAAGATTAATAGTTACGACACCAATAGAACCAGTTTTATCCGCAGAGCCAAAAAGCCCTCCACAACGATTGCGCAAAGTTCGCAGATCCAGCTGCAGCCGGCAACACATAGAACGGACATCACCAGGTTTTAAGGAGCTAGAAATAAAGTTTTGAAAATAAGGAACACCATATTTAGCAGTAAGCTCCCAGAGCAATCGGGCATTTTCTGAGTCCCAGGGAAAATCAGAAGTAATATTATAAGTAGGGATAGGAAAAGAAAACACTCTTCCTTCGTAATCTCCCTCTAACATCACTTCGATAAAAGCTCGATTGACCATATTCATTTCTTCCTGATATTCACCATAAGTTCCCAGATCCGGTCTTTCTTCCCCTCCAATTATCACTGGACGGTCTTTTAAGTCTTCAGGGGCTACCCAATCGAAAGAAAAATTCAGGAAAGGAGCCTGGCTTCCCCAACGAGAAGGAACATTCATAGCAAACACCATCTGCTGAATAAGTTGTTTGGTAGCTCGATAATCAAGATGGTCGTAGCGCACAAAAGGAGCAAGATAAGTATCTACAGAATTAAAAGCCTGAGCACCAGCAAACTCCATCTGCATAGTGCCTAAAAAGTTAACCATCTGTCCAGTGAGAGCAGAAAGATGCCGGGCTGGACCGGCGGCTATTTTATCTTTTACTCCTCCAAACCCCTCTCGGATAAGCTCTTCTAGCGACCACCCGGCGCAATAAGCAGTTATTCCATAAGAGAGGTCGTGAATATGAATATCGCCACGCACATGAGCCTCTTTTACTTCATCGGGATATATCTGGTTCAAAGTATAGTGAGCCATAACTGAGCCAGCTACGTGGAGAACTAGCCCGGGGTAAGAATAAGTGGTGTTAGAATTTTCTTGCGTTCTCCAATCCACCTGGATAAGATAATCCTGAACAATTTTTTCTACATTTACTGCTACCTGAAGAGCTTCTCTGGCTTCTTGTCTTTTGCGCCGATAAAGAATATAGGCCTTAGCTACTTTGGCAAAACCATTTTCAATCAGAGTTTCTTCTACAACATCCTGGATAGCCTCAATATCTACAGTAGTATCAGTGCCAAACTTATAAAACAGTTTTTCAGTAACGGTATGACTTAACTCCTCAGGAATGACAGTATTTTCCTCTCCCACAGCTTGAAAGGCTTTGTAAATGGCTCGCTCAATCCTTTGCCTATCAAAGGGGACTACCCTCCCGTCCCTTTTCCGTACTTCTTTGGGTGATAATTCAATCTTTTCTTTCATTAACCTCTCTCCTTTCCGAGGTATTTTTTTCTCGATTCAAAGTAGAAAGCAATTCTAAAAACTGGTCAATCTCTCGAAACTCTCGATAGACCGAGGCAAAACGAACATAAGCTACTTGGTCTACTTCCCTTAGCTTCTCCATAACTTTTTCTCCAATACGGGAAGTAGGAATCTCTTCGTAACCTTCATCCCGTAGCTCTTTTTCTATTTCCCCGGCTAAAGACTCTAAAACTTCCATAGTTACCGGTCTTTTTTCGCAAGCTTTGAGCATCCCTTGTAAAATTTTTTGCCGATTAAATAACTCTCTTTCCCCGCTCTTTTTGATTACTCGAAGAGGCTCTTGCTCATAGCGCTCATAAGTAGTGAATCTTCGCTGGCAGCGGGGACACTCTCTTCTGCGGCGTACTGCCGCCCCACCTTCCACTATTCGGGAATCAATAACTCGAGAATCTTCTTCTCCACAATAAGGACAATGCATAATTTACCCAATATATTGAAATATTATTACTAATAACCACTACATATAGTATACAGGTTTTTATTTTAATTGCAAGAGGTAAATTGAAAGTTGAGGAAAATATTTTTTGTTGAAGGTTGGAAAGCCAATTTGTAGTAAAGCTGCAAAAGCAATTATAACGTTCCTCTATTTGGTGTTCTATTTTTCTTCTTGAGTATCAGCAATACTCGCCTGATGTCTCTTTTCCATCATGTCTTTAGCCAGGCATTCTTCTCATTTGTCATTTCCGAAATTTTCAATCGGAAATCCAAAAGACTACTGGGAAATTTTTTCTCCCCAGTGGTCTTTTTTGTCTTTTTCGGAGGATTATGAGAGAGGGGGTGTTTCTCCTTTATTGTTCTGCGCCGCAGGCTGTTCTATTTTTTTAAGGGGATTATAAGTGAGAGAATGCCCCCTTATAGTTTAGATCCCTCGTAGAACCATTCAGGGGTGACGGACTTGGGGGAAAAGACGCTTTCACTTTGTATTTTTTCTCCCTCCAGGGAGAGGGGAAAAGAAAAGGAATCGAGGGCTTCTCTTTTTTGTCATTCCCGAAATTTTCAATCGGAAATCCAAAAGTTTTTACTGAGGAGAGAAGTTCCCTCAGTGATTTTAATCTTTTTAGTCCCTTTTTTTGTTCCTACGTCGTAGGCTATTTTGTTTTTTTGCAGGCACTATAAATAGCTTAAACGGGGGAAGATGACCACCCCAAACCGAGCGTTCA
>DAOSVE010000052.1:0-11626 GCA_035593465.1 Candidatus Atribacteria bacterium
TCACGAGTCACCTCAAATAAAATAAAGCAAAATTGTTATTCTGAGAACATTTTTAAGTAAGCTACTCTTGCCAGCCTGGTAAATAGTCTTTTTCTGCTTCAAACATCTCATCAGTCATGCGTTTGATTTCCTCTAAGGAAAGGACAGCAGCAGTTAAAGGGTCATAATAAAGAGAATAGTAAATCATATCTCTATCTTCCTCTAAAATCCCTCTAACTGCCATCTCCTGACTTTGAACCACCATTTGATTTAAGGCCGCTAGCTGTATGGGTAGTTCTCCCACCAAGGCAGGTCTTATTCTTCCTTTTTCTACAAAACAGGGAACTTCCACAACACACTGAGGAGGTAAATTAGTTATAAGGCCACCATTGGGTAAGTTAATATTAGCCCGGAAAACTTCTCCGCTCTCTAGTGCATATATTATTTTCATTCCATATTCTTCGCTTTCTTCATATTTTATAGGCTCTTTGCCACTGGCAATTTTCTCCAGTTCTTCTTCATACTTTTCTCGGTCACCTCCATAGAGCTTCAAAATAAAGCCTGTTTCTCCGTTCCATCCCCCTCCCGGGGTGTATTTTTCTAAAAGGTCCTTTCTTTTTCTAAACCAGGGATTATACTCGGAATTGTGGCCACTGGATTCGGTAACATAATACCCTAAGTGCTTAAACATCTCCATTCTGGTAGTATCTTTTTTAACTATTTCCGGATCCTGCGCTTTTTCAGCTAAAAGGGGATAAAGGTCTTCTCCATTTCTGCTTAATTCTAAAAACCAGGCTTGATGATTAATTCCTGCTACCCAGTAATATATCTCTTTTCTCGGTATACCAAGATAAGTAGATAGCTCACGAGCAGTATTTTGAACACTATGGCAAAGTCCATAAAACTTCAGGGGATAAAGCTCTTTGGCCACCCAGCAAATTATTGACATAGGGTTGGTGTAGTTCAAAACCACAGCTTCAGGGCAGAGCTCCTCAATATCCTCAGCGATATCGAGAATAACTGGTACAGTCCTCATCGCTCGAAATATTCCCCCCGGACCTATAGTATCCCCGATGCACTGGTCTACTCCATATTTTAAGGGGATTTCTATATCCTGGCGAATGACTTCAACTCCTCCCACCAGGATAGAAATAAAAACATAATCTGACCCGGGGAGAACTTCTCTGCGGTCAGTAGAGGAAATTATTTTATCAGTACTGATCCCGTTCTCAGAAAAAATCCTCTGAGTAATTCTATTAATGTAGCTTAATCTCTTTTCGTCTATATCTACTAACCCCACTTCTATTTCTTCCTTGGGGAAAGGTAGACGAACCAGATCAGCAAGTAACCTCTGAGTGAAAACAAGACTCCCCGCACCAATAAAAGTTATCTTCACACTTCATTACCTCCTGTTTTAATTCTCTAGTAGATATTTACTGCCACTTTCAAGGTTCTCTATCCTCGCTTATACATATGTAAAAAAGAGGAAACATGGCCATATTTATAGTCCTACAAATTTGAGAAATGCTAAAACTAACATATCCACAGAAAATAAAGGTTCCCAACGGTTTTATTTTTCCAAATATTTCAGTATCGAATCTAACACTTCCTTCTTTCGGTATGTATTAGCTCGAAACAATCAAGTCACATTCACCATTGTAATCTCTCAATTATACAGGTAATAGCACGTACTATTGAGCAATTCCTCCCCGGCTTTCAAATTACTAATTATCAATCACAGAAAATTATATCTATCTTCTTCGATTCATATCCATTTAATATTCTTTGGGCTCATTTATTCCATTCCTCTGGTAAATACTCTTTTTCTGCTTCGAACATCTCATCTACCATCTGTCTGATTTCATCTAAGTCTAAAACAGCACTCGTTAATGGATCCATCATGACCGCATGGTAAACAGCTTCTCTGTCAGCTGCAAGCGCACCTGTTACAGCAAGTTCTTGAACATTGATATTAGTCCGATTTAATGCCGCAAGCTGTGATGGTAAATTCCCGACAAAGGTAGGCTGAATCCCATTTCTATTTACAAGACAGGGTACCTCAACACAGCATCCTTCAGGAAGATTAGTGATAAGACCTTTATTTTCTACGTTCCCATTAATAACGTTGGGACTATTCGTCTCTAGAGAGTGAATGATTGTTGCACAATATTCTCTGCTTCTCCTCGGATCAATATAGGAAGCCTCAGCCATTTCGCGCAAATCCTCAAGAAGAGTTTTGGCTGCGTCCAAGCAACAATGTAGATACATCCCATCATAATACTCTTTATGCCATGAGTGTGTTCGGTGAATTCTATTAATCCAATCATCGCTCTTTCTAAAGTAAGGAACATATTCTGAAAGATGAAAGCTCGACTCTGTCACATAATATCCAAAATGTCTTAGTACCTCGAATTTTGTTACGTCCTGGGTATAAATTTCTGGATCCTTAGCTTTTTCCCTGATTATGGGATAAGCATCTTTGCCATTGGCTTCAAACCTCAAAAACCACGCCATATGATTTATCCCGGCACAGAGGTAAGAAATATCTTCCATAGAAACACCAATTATTCCAGCTAGAAATTCTGCTGTTCCCTGAACGCTATGACATAGCCCCACGTTTTTTATATTCGTCTCTTGATTTAGAGCCCAGCAATTCATAGCCATAGGATTTACGTAGTTTAGTAGTAAGGCTTCGGGACAAAGTTCTTCCATATCTTTGGCAATGTCCAGAATAACCGGGATAGTTCGCAAAGCTCGAAATACCCCCCCCGGGCCAATAGTATCACCTACTGCCTGCCTTACTCCGTATTTGAGCGGTATATAAATATCGTGTTCAAAAGGTTTTAAGCCTCCAACCTGGATGGTTAATATTACATAATCAGCTCCCTTTAATGCTTCTTTTCTATTCAAAGTAGCCTCTAATTTAGCAGGATATTGTTCCTGTTCTACAAGCCGTTGCAGCGCCTTTCTCATATATTCAAGGCGACTAGCATCAATATCCATCAACGAAATTGTTGAACCGCTTAATTCTGGATAAGATAAAATATCTCGAACCAAATTTCTTGTAAAAACACCACTTCCTGCGCCGATAATTGTTATCTTGGACATGTACTATCCCTCTCGCTTTCAATTATGTTTCATGTTCTTTAGCAACTGAAAAAGAAAATCATAAACTATTGCTTTTGTATCCCATTCGAGGTGCTCTTTCTTCGGTCAAAATCTTTCCTGCTTGGCTGTAAAGCCAGCACCTGACCTGATGTGCATTCTCTACTTCTACTAAAGGAGGATCTTGGGTACATACATCCTGTTGAAAATGAGGACATCTGGAAGCAAAAAGACACCCCTCAATTCTAGCATACGGGTCTGGAATATCACCTTTTATGGTTTCAAGTTTTCTTTTACCCTCTTTTTGGACGGCAAGATAAGGTACAGATTTTAACAAGGCCTGGGTATATGGATGGAGAGGCTGATCAAACAAATCACAAGTACTGGCATATTCCATAATCTTTCCCAGATACATTACTCCCACATAATCAGCAATTTCTGCAATTACTCCCAGATTGTGAGTGATAATCATCACAGCCATACCCATCCTCTGCTGGAGGTCTTTCAAAAGCTCTAGTACCTGAGCCTGTACTGTCACATCCAGAGCTGTTGTAGGTTCATCCGCGATAATAAGTTTTGGGTTACACACTAACGCCATCGCTATCACAGCGCGTTGTCGCATGCCTCCACTGAGCTGATGGGGATAATCATCTATACCTTTGGCTGGCTCCGGAAATCCTACCTGTTCTAACATATGAATTGCAAGCTCTCGGGCCTCCTTTTTTGTTATCTGGATATGAGTAACGACATTTTCAATTATCTGTTCCCCAATAGTATACAAAGGATTAAGGGATACCATTGGTTCTTGAAATATCATCGATATATGCATTCCTCTTATCTCTCTCATAGTGCTTCCTTTTGGTGAAAGCTTAGCCAAGTCGATACAACTTCCGTTCTCCATATAGTAAAGTATGTTTCCCCGCACCACTCTACCTGGAGGAGGAACAAGCCTTAACATAGAAAGAGAAAGAACCGTCTTACCACAGCCCGATTCACCTATGATGCCCAGAACCTTGTTTTTTTCTATGTCCAGATAAACACCATCTACAGCCCTCACTACACCGTCATCAGTATAGAAGTAGGTACAAAGATCGGCAATCTGCATTAATACATTTTCTTGCTCAACCATGCTTCTATCCCCCTAAGATTAAGCTGCTCTGCAAAGTGGCAGGCCACGTAGTGATGGTTACCTACATCTCTAAGCATTGGTTCCTCCTGACTACAAACTTTATCAGCGTAATGACACCTGGGGTGAAATTTACACCCCGAAGGCGAGTGCATGGGACCAGGAACGTCTCCTTTCAACAGTATACGTTCTATTTTTCTTCGAGGATCTACTTTAGGTATTGCTGACATTAAAGCTTCTGTATAGGGATGCTTAGGCATATTATATATTTCTTCTGCAGTACCTAATTCTACAAGTTTTCCGAGATACATTACGGCAACTCGGTCACTCACATATTGCACCACGCTCAAATCATGTGAGATGAAGAGATAAGTAAGATGAAGCTCTCCTTGTAATTTCTCAAGGAGGTCCAGAATCTGAGCCTGGACTGAGACATCTAGAGCAGAAACAGGTTCGTCAGCCACAACAAACCTTGGATTAGAAGCCAGAGCTCTCGCAATCCCTATTCTTTGTCTTTGCCCTCCACTGAACTCATGGGGATATCTCCTCATATATTGAGCTTTCAAGCCTACCATTTCTAGCAAATTTTTTACCCTGTCTTCTAAGTCTTTGCCTTTTGCCATGCGATGAATCTTCATGGGTTCTCCTACAATTTCCATTACTGTCAGCCTTGGATCCAGAGATAAATAGGGATCCTGAAATATCATTCTTATCTCTTTCCTAAACTCTTTAAACTCTTTCAACTGCAGCTTAGTTAGTTCTACCTTGCTTCCATCGTTTTTCTTAAACCAGACCTTACCCTCAGTGGGTTCTATCAACCGGAGAATGCATCTTCCTAGAGTTGTCTTACCACATCCGCTTTCCCCAACTAACCCTAAGGTTTCTCCTTCCTCAACGTAAAAGCTTACTTTATCAACGGCTTTTACGTGCCCTACTATTTCTTTCCAAAAACCTCTTGTCACCGGAAAATACTTTCCCAGGTTATCAACTTCAAGAATCGCATTATCCATTTGTGTATTTTCCCCCAAACTCTACGACCTTTTTACGGAATAAGGATCGGCTGCGTCTCTCAGCCCATCTCCTAAAAAGTTGAACCCCAGTACTGCAAAAACTATGAAGAGAGCAGGCAACATAACCCATGGATACAGACCAAGAACCTCAATCCTTTGAGCTCCTTGTAAGAGCACGCCCCAGCTCACCATCGGTGGTTGAATGCCCAACCCCAGAAAGCTTAACGTGCTTTCCATCAAAATTAGCTCAGGAATGCTTATGGTAAGCACTACGATTATGTGGCTGAGACAATTAGGAAAGAGGTGTTTGAAGATGATTCTCGAATCTGATCCACCCATTTCTTTTATGGCAGTGATAAAATCCTGTTCTCTGAGAGACAGAGTCTTTCCTCTTATTTCTCGTGCTAAAGTAGGCCAGTTCAGGAAGGAAAATATCATTACCATCACCACAAAGACCTGAAGAGAGGTCCATGTTCTGGGAACGGCAGCACTTAAGGCCATCCACAAAGGCAGCTGAGGAAATGACTGCAATATCTCTATAGATCTCTGAACCAGAGTATCTATTGGACCACCGTAATAACCAGATATAATTCCAAGCGTTGAGCCCAGTATAACTGTAACTATTGCTCCCATAAGAGCGATAGTAAGAGATATTCTACCTCCTAAGAAAATTCTTCCTAACAGATCTCTTCCATAACGATCTGTACCAAGAAGATGTATTGAACCTTCTTCAACAGCAATGAAATGCAGGTTAGAGTGTAGTCCTAAAATCTTATAATTCCATCCCCTGGCAAAAAACCTTATGTAGAGAATTTTACTTGTATCCTCCACATAAATTCTGCTATAAGTTACTGGATCTACATCTAATTTCAGATCATATACGAAGGGCCTCCAGTGGAACTTTCCATCAGCATCAACGAAGCGGACTCTCTGCGGGGGACAATATGCCTTCTCGGGATCATATTCCATATAATCGTGAGGAGAGAAAAAGGGAGCGAAAACGGACAAGATTGTCAGGATTACAATAATTATCCCCCCTAATAATCCCATTTTGCTCTTTTTGAATCTTCTCCAAACAAGCTGAAGATAACTTTTTCCTTGTTCCGCTTCTATAATATTGACTGTTTTGGTTTCTTTCTTCTTTCTAATCATATCGTATCCTCGGATCTATCCATGCAAGTACAATATCTGCTAGCAGATTTCCAATTACTAGGACTACTGCTAATAAAAGCAAAAAGGACCCAGCAAGGTACATATCTTGAGTATTAATAGCGTTGAGGAACATTGGTCCAGCTGTGGGTATATTTAGAACGGTACTGGCTATAAGTTCCCCTTGAATCATAAATGGGAGAACCATGCCCTGATACATAATAAGCGGATGTAGCGCATTTGGCACCGCATGTTTGAATATAACTTCTCTTTCTTTTAGTCCTTTTGATCGTGCAGTAAGAACATAAGGAAGATTGAGAACGTCAAGAAGGTTTCCTCGCATCACTCTCATATTTCTGGCCGTTCCGGCAAAACCCACGATTACTATCGGAATCCAGATATGGCTAAGCAAATCCAGAAATTTCCCCCAGCCCCATGGAGCAAGTATGTAGCGCTGGGAAAACAATCCCCCTGCCTCTACACCCACTTTAACAGCCAGTATATACATTGCAATGAGTGCCAGGAAAAAACCCGGTACAGAAAGACCCACAAAAGCAAAAAAAGTGGCTACGTTGTCACCAATACTGTATTGATGGGTCGCCGAATAGATACCTATCAGTATGCCTACCAGGGTAGACACAAGATGACACAGAGAAGCTATAAGAAGGGTCCATCCTATTCTCTCCCATATTACGTCTGCAACTGGTTTTCTGTACTGGAACGAGAAACCAAAATCTCCCTTGGTTACTATGTTTTTGATCCAAACAAAGTACTGGATGTAAAGTGGTTTATCCAAACCATAGCTATGTCTTAGCTGCTCAGCTACTTTCACCGCTTCATCTTCCGTTAACCCACCCAGGGATTGCAACTGAGCCTGCACCGTAGACATATAATCCCCGGGAGGAAGCTGAATTACTATGAAAACAACAATACTGATTATTATAAGTACGGGTATACTCATTAAAAGTCTCTGGATAACGTACCGGCTCACAAAAAACTACCTCCCCCGGTGGAGGAAGGGTGTCACCCTTCCTCCACACCTCACAATAGCCAGTTCATTTTTGCTTTTCTTCATACTTTAATACTTTACAACTACTCCTGGTAAAAATTCTGGAAGTTGCTCCTCTTCTGGCGTCCATACCTGTTCTTGCATAACGTTGAGATGGAACCATTGATGGAATCTTGCCGGCACCCCTATAGGAATGTTTCTGAACCTTTTTGTAATTCCAGTATTATAAATACCTTCTATCACACCTATGGTGTACAGGTTTTCGGTCCACAAGTTCTGAAGTTCACTAAAGAGTTCCTGTCTACCTTCTCGAGTCCTCTCGTATTTCAACGCTTCTGCTATCTCTGCCATTCTTTCTTCAAAGGGTAAAAGGTCTCTTTTTTCGCCAGGACCTGCTCTGTGCCAGTTAGGAGACGAAGGAGTAACAGGGGCAAGTGATGTAAGAGAGGTATAAGGAGAAGCCAGAAAGTCTTGCCTGGTCATATTGAGCTCAAATTCACCAGCTGTATCCAGTGCCTGTCCCACAGTTGCCTTTACAATCTTAGGCGTCAGTCGGATTCCAACTTCTTCAAACATGGGAACGAGCACTTCCACTATGTCAACGCAGGCAGTCTGATCTTCATGTATTTTAACTGCTACAGTAAGATTCTGCCCCTGTAACGGACCAGACGTCCAATTGAGAATTCCATCTCCATCTGTATCCTTAAATTCCAGCCCTGCAAGTAACTCTTTAGACTTTTCGGGGTCATAAGGATACGACACCACTGCTTCCGGATCATAGTAATCTGCCCCGGAAGGAAAACCACTTGGCAAAGCTCTCAGCATCGGACCCGGGACAAGCATTCTCGCTACCGCTTCTCTATCAATAGCATGTGAAATTGCTTTCCTGAAGTCAAGGTTTCGGAGAAGTTCTCTCATTGCCAGATCTGTTTCATTTTTTACTCCCTGGTATAGGGATAAGTTTGCCTCTAAGGCAAACGTCAATGTCCACATACCTGGAACAATCTTAAATGGTGAGCCAGGCAACCTTGCTTGTTCGTTAATGAAGGTAAAGAGCCCAGGGGTTTCGAGATGTGTCTGATCACATGTACCAGCAATCAGGTCTAAGTCCCTTTGAACACCCGCACGAGCTTTTTTAAAGTAAAATTCACCAATGTATGGAAGTTGTTTTCCAGTTTCATCTACCTTCCAGTAATATGGGTTTCGCTTCATAATAAGAGCTTCATCTTCTTTGAGATATACCGGGACCCATGCACCGAGTACCACTGGAGGAAGATCATCAGGAGGTAAAGCATTGATGAATTCTTCATAAGTCTTCTCCGAGTTATACTTAGGATGGTGGGGCTTCAGAACATGAGCAGGTGCTACTGAGAAGTCAAGCAAATCCATATACCAAAGTAAATACACTGGAAAAGCTTCAGCAAAGTGCCATTTTATGGTATAGTCATCGACTTTTTCAAGTTCTACAACTTTGCCATCTAATGTCCACGTACCTGCACCCTGCCAGCTGGGAACATTGGGATCCAGAATACAGTCGTAATAGGTGAAAAGAACATCATCAGCGGTGAATGGATGCCCATCAGACCATTTTGCGCCTTCTACAAGATACATGGTTAAAGTCTTACCATCTTCAGACCACTCCCAATGAGTTGCCAAATTTGGACCAGGCTCACCATCTTTTAGTCTCCAAGACATTCCAGTATTCACAAGAGCCTCTTGCATGGCTTCTTCTATCCCGAACCAACCAGCTATCACTCCTGCAGCCCAGTTCCATCCAGCTGTTGGCACTGCAGAAACAGTTCTCCAGGCATCTCCATAAATACCTGGTCCATCTGACATCCCACTGGTCATAACAACAGCAGGCTTAGCAGGAAGTCGCTCTTCCACCGGTGGAAGCTCTCCCTTTTTAACCGCTTCGGCAAGCTCTGGAGCCTCACTATAGCTTGGAAGTGCTTTATATTGAATGATTTCACCAACCTCGAATTTTGGTATTTCGATTTCTTGAGCCAGAGAAGAAGTAACAATAACCAACACAACCACTATAATACTTAAAGTTAATACCGACCATTTTCTTTTCACTTTTACTGTCCTCCTCAAAAACTTTTCTCAACACAAATAACATCCAATAAATAACACTTTCCTACCCTTGTAACATAACTTCACCGTTGTATTTATGGAACTAAACTTAAGTTTTTCTCTTTACCACCTCCTTTATCCTCTTCCCCTGGTCGACTTCCTCACCACCAATTTTTCTTCCAAAACTACTTGTCGAGTAGGAGAAGACTCTTCATCTTTGAGTCGGCTAAATAAAAGAGAGGCAGCCGTTCTCCCCGCTTCATAAGTAGGAAGAGCAACGCTGGTAAGAGGAGGCTCTAAGACTTCGGCAATTATGTCATCCACCCCCACCAGAGACATATCCTCAGGAACTTTTATGCCATCTTCTCGAGCCGCCTCTAACACCCCAATAGCTAATTGTTCACTAAAAGCAACAATAGCAGTGGGCTTTTGAGGGTAGCTAAATAAAATTTTAGCCTGGAGATAACCGCTTTCTTGAGAAAAGTCTTCGGCATCCACCAGAAAATGAGGGTTAATTTCTGCTCCAAAATCTTCCAAAGCTTTCTTGCACCCTTCAAAGCGACGTTTGCTTATACCACTTTCTTTTACCCTCAATATGGCAATTTGCCGATGTCCCAATTCTAAAAGATGATGAACAGCCTGATAACAACCTTTCTCTGCATCTCCTATAACTATATCAGAAGCGCAAAGCCGGGTAGAGCCATAACAGTTAATTACTGGTATCCTTTGCTTTTTGAAAGTCTCACACATATCATTCAACACCTGGTTATAAGGAGTGGAATAGATAATTCCTTCCACCCGATGGCGAAGAAACATCTTGACAAATCGTTCAGTTTTTATGATATCGTTATCATTACTACAGATAATCACGTTGTATCCTTCCTCAAAAGCCACATCCTGAATCCCTCGCACAATTCGAGAATAAAAGGGGTTAGCTATATCAGGCAGGAGATATCCAATGGTCATAGTTTTATTAGTACGTAAGCTTTTAGCTAACGCATTATAGTTATAATTGAGCTTTAGAGCAGCATTAAAAACCTTCTCCTTAGTTTCTTCTGTAACATATCCATATCCGCCTAAAGCTCGACTGGCAGTGGCTACAGAAACTCCAGCCTCTCTGGCTACATCTTTTATAGTGATTCTTTTATCTTTCATATTTTCTCCTCAAATTTAAGAAAACGTTATCATATTATCCTGCTCCTGTCAACTATATCCTTAAAACTTTTGTGATTACTCTACGATGACAGGATAAAAAAATGGGCAGACTATTCTCCTAAGCAATTTTTGCATAATGTGGCAATCTTCCTTTTTCTCGTTCTCCCTCTTTCGAGGGGGCAAGAGAGAATATAAGGTAAGGGCTTCCCATCCAGAGAGAGAAGAAGAAACGTTCAAGAACCACAGCTCCTTTTTGTCATTTCCAGGACTAATAATTGAGAATACCCTCCTTACCATCATTCGTAAAACCTCTAATCAGGAATTCGGGGATGACGAAGAAGGGGTTATGAGCTTAGCATTATCCATATTTATCTGGTCTGGACACAAAAAGAGGTTTTTGCTGGGTGTGGCAATCCCTTTCAGGGTCAATCGCGAGCACTGGGAGAGACGTTTTTTCTCTTTCAGTAGTTTTTGTTTTTTATGTTTTTTGTTTTTGGGGGTTATAAGGGGGTGGCGCTTCTTTTTCGTCATCCCGAGATACAGGCGGGAATCCAAATGCTTTTATTCTAAATAATATAGATTCCTGATAGAAACATTCAGGAATGACGGCAAGAAGACACCCTCACCCTAACCCTCTCCCTTCAAGGGCGAGGGAAAGAAGATGTAGAGCTCTCCCGAGGAGGGCTTCTCTTTTCGTCATTCCCGAGATCTTTAATCGGGAATCCACGTTTTTAAATACTTATAGACCCCGGCTTGAAAATTGCCGGGGTGACAGACGAGGGGATGATAGAAACATTCAGGAATGACGTTCCCTTCCTGTCATTCCCGAGATCTTTAATCGGGAATCCAGATGCATTTGCCCTCCAATAATTTAGACCCCGGCTTAAGGATTGCCGGGGTGACAGACGAGGGGATGATAGAAACATTCAGGAATGACAAAAAAAGAAGTATAAATACACTCAGGAATGACAAAAAAAGAGGAAAGACACCCTCACCCTAACCCTCTCCCTTCGAGGG
>DAOSVE010000053.1:0-11529 GCA_035593465.1 Candidatus Atribacteria bacterium
TACATATTTTCCCTCGCCCTTGAAGGGAGAGGGTTAGGGTGAGGGTGTCTTCTTGCCTGTCATTCCTGAATGCATTTATCACTCATAGCCGTCATTCCTGAAGGTTTCTATCACCTCGTTGCTCATCATTCTTGAACGTTTCTATCAGGAATCTAAATTACCTAAGGGCAAGAACCTTTAGATTCCCGACTGAAACGCTCGGGAATGACAAAATAGAGAGAATAGCCCCCTCTTTTTCTGTCACCCCTGAATGCCTCTATCAGGGGTCTATGGTCTTTAAAAACATAGATTCCCGACTGAAACGCTCGGGAATGGCAAAATAGAGGGAGTGATAGAGGAAAACCATCAGATGGTTACTTACTTTATAACCCGGAGTAATATCTCTTATCAGTCGCCTGCTTTTATTGAGTTATAAAGATAAATATTTATAAGACAATATTAAATATGGTTGATTTTTAGTAATAGTTGTCCTATAATCAGGATAGTCCTTTTTGAAGGACAGACATATAAATATAAGAGACAGAAAAAGGGAGGTGTTACTGAGATAATTTACCCCCGGGGATAGTAATTACTGCCCTGCTTTTAGTTTTTTAATATTAATATCCGGGGTAGCGAGAGAACTTCTCCTTCCCTCCAAATAACGTTTAGTAAGAATACTACCGGTAAGGAGGATGCAATGAAAGAAAAGTTTATTGATAGTAAATGGCATTTTACCCTAATAGAAAATTCGGTGATTGAAGATGAAAGGTTGCTTCCCAGTGAAAAATTAGTGTACATTGTCCTTTCTAAATTTGCCTCTCGGGAGAGGTGTTGTTTTCCTTCTCTCTCTACCATTGCTAAACTCTCTGGGTATTCTAAAAGCACAGTAGTGAGAGCTATAAATCGGCTTTGTCATTTGGGCTACCTCAGGAAAGAAAGGAGAAAGGATGAGATAAGAGGAAATATTTCCACCTTCTACACTCTCACCTTGCCAGAAGATACTTCCTTACCTAATGCTCCCCTCCCGGAAGAAGCTCCTGAAGAATCTACCCCGGAAGAGGAAGAATTTCTTTTTGACTCTACCCCTTGTATCAATGACACCAGCCCTTGTCTTATGATGACACAAGCCTTGTATCATGATGACACTACCCTTGTATCACCAGTAGACCATAACGATATATATTATAACGATATCCATTTAACGAGAGATAATAAATATATTACTTACGTCCGGAGGGATGCTCCGGAAGCAAAAAGAGAAATAGTAACTCATCTCTATCACCAACTCAAAGATTTAGGAATCTCTAAATCTCCTTCCTGGTTTGGTAAACAAATGAAAATAGCCGAGAACCTTCTTTCTCGTTATCCTCCTGATGTTATATTTTCAGTAATAGACTTTGCTTTTCAGGATTGTTTCTGGAAAACTTCTTTTGATGGTTTAGAGAAAATGGAAAAGGTATTACAGAAAATGAAAGGAGAAAAAAATGACAGAAAGCTCAGCGATGAAGAATATTACTATGGATGTGAACCCCGGGGATGCCGAATACTCCGCTAATAGATGTGAAGTGTGTGGAGAGGAACGTCTTTTAAGATATAAAGAGTGGGAAGGAGAATACTTAATCTACCGCTGTTCCTGTGAGGTAGAGAGGGAAAAAGAGAAGGTGTTACACAAAAAAGAAGAGGAAAGAAAAGAGAGGATAAAGAAACTCTTCAGTCAATCTAAGCTGGGTAAACGTTTCTCTCAGTGTAGTTTAGAAAATTTTGAAGTGGTAGAAGGAGTAGAAAAAGCTTTCCGAGCGATAAAGAAATTTATCGACTCTTTTCCTCCACCCGGAGGAGAAGGATTAGTTCTCTATGGACCCCCGGGGGGTGGCAAAACTCACCTATCTGCTGCCTGTGCCCGAGAACTCCTCGAGAGAGAATATGCGGTTATCTTTGAGCAATCAGCTGAATTAATGTATCGTTTTAATCGTACTTATATCTCTCGGGAAGAAAGCGAAGATGAAATTATGCAAGCTTTAATATCGGCAGATTTACTGATTCTTGATGACTTAGAAAAAGGGAAATGGACTGATAAAGTAGAAGAGCGGATGTATGTGATAGTGAATGGAAGATACCGGGATATGAAGCCTCTCATCCTCACCACCAACTTAAATCCCCCCGAATTAGAGAATTTAGTGGGAAGAGCTATCTTTGACCGGTTACGGGAGATGGTAACCTTTGTCCCTTTAGTAACTGTGAGCTTTAGAAAAAAGGAGGTCTAAAATGACATATAATCAGGTTATTTTTGTAGGAACTATGGAGCGAGCACCCCGGGTATTCACTGGCGAAAGACCTCTGGTGAGTTTATTCTTAACTTTTCTGTCATTCCTGAGCGCTTTTATCGGGAATCCACTGAGGAAGACGCTTTTTCTTCCTCAGTAGTTTTTATTCTTTATGTTTTTTGTTTTTCCAAAGGGGTGATAGGGGGTCTTTTTCCCCCTATAGTAAGGAAGGTTCTTTCTTCCTTACTGTTAGTTTTTTTCTTTTTGTGTTTTATTTTTGAGTTTTTGTCTTTCCGGGGGTCATAGGGGGATCGGTTTTCCCCCTATAGTCGGGGTTATGAGGGGAGTTATTTTCACCATTTGTGGTCATCCCGAAGAAATTAAACGTTGGGTGATAGGTTACGGCGCTCATGCCGAGATCTTGGAACCTGAATACTTGCGAAAAGAAGTCGAAAAAGAAATTGAAAAATTACAGGAAATTTATCACAGCGACAGGAAGTGACACCCCCATTGGGTATGATGAGAGAGAAAGTAAAAAAATATCCTTCATCATTGAAAATAAATTTTGGGGTGGAATTATGGATAACGGAATGAAAACTAATAAAGACAGAGTTTGTCCTCAGTGCAAAGGCACTGGCCGTTGTAAATATTGTAGTGGTTCGGGAAAACATGCTTACCCCGGATACGGAAAACCAAGCGACCAACCTTGTATGTGGTGTTTTGGCACCGGAGTTTGCCAGCAGTGTAAGGGAAAAGGTTATTATTAAAGCTACCTGAGGTGTTCGAGTTTTTTGGAGAGTAGTAACAAATTATTGGCTTAAACTTTTACATATAATGTCGTATAATCTTTATAATTTGAAGCTGTAGTTAATTTTGTTCCTTTCTTGAGGGGGGTAATAAATGAACGAAGAGCAAATTGTGCTTGGAGCATTACTTCATGATGTAGGAAAAGCTCTGGAGCGGTGTCGGTATTTTGATTTGCCAGGTGACCTTCAGGGGACTAATGTTTCTTATCCGCATGCTAAATATTCTGCCTTTTTAATCCGGACTTTAAGGAGTGCTCAAAACTCTTTTCTCCATCCCGGGTTAAAAGGCTTACTTACTGAAGAAGTGGAAAAGTTAGTTCTTTTCCATCACGATCCTCACACTATTGAAGAATCAATCCTTCAGGTGGCAGATTGGATGTCAGAGGCAAAGCGGGAGGAAGATGAAGAAAATACCCAAGTATACTATAAAGTTCCCCTTCGCTCTATCTTTTCTCGAATCGGTAGCGAAAAAACACAACCATTTTATTACCCGCTTAGACCCCTCAGCTTTGAAACCCTTATGCCCACCACTCATAATACCATCGAAACAGCAAATTATAAAAATCTCATGGATAAAATGCTAAAAGATTTCCCTTTTATTGATACTCTTGAAAAACTATTAGGAGTGCTGGAAATCTATTTTTCGTCAGTTCCAGCTCAAACCAGTCGCTTTGTGAGCGATATATCACTCTATGACCATTCCCGGGTAACAGCAGCTCTTGCCCATTCTCTTTACCTTGATTGGGAAAAGGGCTTTTTTAATGAGAAAGATATAGAGGAAATCAAAAAGTGGATTCTAAAAAAAGAGGGGAAAAGCGGAAATAAAGACCTTTTTCTAATTGTAGGTGGAGACCTCTCCGGAATTCAGAATTTTATCTTTAACATTCCCTCTAAAGGTGCAGCGCGGAGCCTCAAGGGACGCTCAGTTTATTTAGACCTCATCCCTCGATATGTGGCCAAATATATCTTAGACCAATGCCATCTTACTCCGGCAAATATTCTCTATTTAGGGGGAGGAAATTTTCAGCTCATCCTGCCTCTTTCCTTTGAGAAAGAGCTGGTTGAAATTCGGAAGAAGATTACCTCTCATCTCTGGACTCTCCACCGGGGAGAGATTGCCTTTATTCTTTCTTCAGTCAAAGCAAATCTCGAAGATATGTTTTATTTCCAACTGGTTCTTGAAAAACTCAATAACAGCATAGCAAAAGATAAAGAAAAGCGTTTTTGGGAAATAAAAGAAACCTTGTATGACCAGCTCTTTGTTCCGAGTGAGGAAATAGTTCAAGAAGGGGAACACTGTGTTTCGTGCGGTCGCAAGGGAACGTCTTCCTCTAGCGAAGAAGAAACTCTCTGTCCGGTTTGCCGGTCACTGGTGGATCTCACCAGCTCATTAAAAAATTCTAAATACTTGATAGAGAAAAGAACTAATCCAACTCAACAACCATTAAAGCCTTCTATTTTTAGTTTTTTTACTTCCCTGGGGTATGAAATTTCCTTTGAGAGTTCTTTTCGTAAACCTCGCTCTAACGAGAAAATTTACCAATTAGAAAACTTAGATATCCATGCTCCTGATGGAACTATTTTGGATGGGTTTCTCTCGGGAAGCTTCACTTTACCCGACCAAACCTTTGACCAGATTGCAGAGACCGGTATTCATTCCGAAGATGAAGGTAAAAAAGTAGGGAGCCCCCGGCTTGGTTATCTCAAAATGGACCTGGATAACTTGGGAAGTTTGCTCTCTGAGCTTGCTGGAAGAGAAAAAGAACGTTCTGGAGAAGCTACTTCCCTCTCTCGGATTCGCACTTTTTCCCGGCGGGTTGAGCTCTTTTTCAACACCTATCTTGTCTATCTCATTCGGGAATACGACCCGGGTAAAACCAAAATCTATCCTGTGTATATCGGTGGAGATGATTTGTTCATGGTGGGCAATTGGGAGACCATCGTTCACCTTGCTGGTAAAATTCGTGATGCATTTCGTGCCTATACCGGGGGAAACCCTAAGTTCTCGCTTTCGGGGGGAATAGTTTGTGTTCCTTATGATTATCCGGTTATCCGAACCAGCTCCTTAGTAGAAGAGGCACTCACCACTTCGAAGACCTTCCTTTATTATGGAGAAGCAAACCCCACTAAAGATAAGGTGACGATTTTTAATGAAACTTTAACCTGGTTTGAGTTGGAAATTGCTCTGGAGTTAGGGGAGAAAATTGCTCAGGCTATCAATAGCGGTAACTCCAGTCGGGCTCTGATACATAGAATTTCTAATTCCCTGCAGGATTTTGCCCCCCTTGTTAGCCAATCTAACCAGCTGGTCATCAAACCCCCGGCTATCTGGAGATTTCTCTATCATCTCAGGAAAGATAGAGAAATTGCCGATATTTTAGAAGGAATAATTTTAAATAATCTCTTTAAAGACCAAAAAATCAAAAATTCCCGGCTTATTCTGGTTGCCGACCGCTTAGCCGAAATGAAAACCAGAAAAGTTGCTTCTGTAGTAGATGCATATTAATTAATAAAAGGAGAGTGGACAAAAAGATGAATATGAGAGCAGAAAGAAATCGGACGCCAGGGCCGTATCCCCGTAAAGACGATACTGCTTCCCAAGAAGAACGTTGGCGTAAAAATTTGAGAGATGTTTTCTCAACTCCCAGCTACGCTGAGAAAATTTTGCGGTTTGACCGGATGGAGATGGATGAATTTAAAGAATTTAACCAGAAACTAAAAGATTTTATGAGACAACAGGCAGGTAAGATTAACTCTTCCCGGATGCGAAAAATATACGAGATGATAAAAGGAGCCAAAAACGAGAGCGACCTTCTCCTCACTGTTCCTCGGCTGGCTTATATTGTCGGTCGGGAAGAGCGAGACCGTGATGCAATCGGAATGGTAATTACGCTCCTTAGTGACGCTATCCTGGCAATGAAAACCGGGGAAGATTTTAAAGGCATTCAGAAGTGCGCTGAAGCGATGGTTGCCTATCAGAAATATTACTCTGATTAATAATGAGGAGGGAATGAAATGAATCAATTTCTGGGAAAGCTTTTTCTTAACGGGAAAATTGAAACTCAAACCGGCCTTCATATCGGGGGCTCTCGAGAAACTGGAGAAATTGGTGGTATGGACAATCCAGTGATAAAAACTGCCAATAGCATTCCCTATATTCCTGGTTCCTCCTTAAAAGGGAAAATGCGCTGCACTTTAGAGCGAGCAGAAGGTAAGGAAGGAGCTCGCCATAGCGGTGAGCCCTGTGGATGTGGGCATTGTTTAGTTTGTCTCCTTTTTGGAAGTCATTCTTCAGATGATGAAAAGAAAACTGTGAGCCGCTTATGTGTTCGGGATGCCTGGCTGGATATTGATGATTTCAAAGAGAAGTTTCCTGACCTTATTGAAGAAAAAACCTTCACTGAGGAGAAAACAGAAAACATCATAGACCGGATTAGTGGTACGGCAAAACATCCTCGTACTATTGAACGAGTCCCGGCCGGCTCTCTCTTTGACTTTGAAATGGTTCTTAACTTTTTTGAAGATGACCGCGACCAGATAGACCAACTCATTCGTTTCTTTATGAGAGGGCTTCGCATGGTGGAAGATGAATACTTAGGAGGAAGCGGGACCCGGGGGTCAGGTAAAGTGGCCTTTCGTCATCTGGCTTTCAGCCTGAAAAGAAAGCTGGAATATGTAGGCAATAATACTCGTTTACCGCTTCTTACCAAAGAGAATACCACTTTTGATGTTGATGAATTAATTAACCTGCTTATGTCTCAACTGGTGGGGTGAGAGTTATGGCTGTTCAGGTGGTGAAACTACTCCCCCTAGAGCATTTCCGGATACGAATAGGAGAGGGGCGAATGGATCGGATTGGCAACCTGGTTCACTCTGATACCCTTTTCTCAGCACTGGTAAATAGCGGTATCAAGCTCTATGGCGAAGACCTTTTTGCTCCTATGATCGATTCTCTGCGTCTTTCCTCAGTTTTCTATGGGCTGCGAGTAAAAGAGAGAAACGAAAGTAGAGACCTTTTGTTCTTCCCCAAACCCAGAGCCCGTTTTCGTGAACCCGAAGACCCCACTCAGAGGAAAAAGCTCAAGCGACTATCCTGGGTATCTTCTTCCGCTTTATCCCAAATTTGTCAAAACTATGATTATGAGGAAGCCCTTTTTCAGATTGACCTCCTTGACCCTAACCAATTTGTGTTTCTTAATCCTCAGTTTTGTGTATCTTCCGCTGAGAGAATCCCCTGGCTTGAGGAAAATATTAGTTTTTTCCGGACGACGTTAGAACCCAAAGTTTCTATCAGCAGAGTCAATGCTCAATCTCTGGGTCTTTACTATCAGGCAGAACTGGAATTTTGTTTTCCGAAATGGACTCAAGAGCGGTCTATTACTCCTTTTCTCTTTTTTCTTTGGGAAGAAGAGCTTACTCCTCAACTCATCGGTACTCTCAATTTGTTCATTGAAGAGGGACTAGGAGGGGAAAGAGCCAGTGGAAAAGGAACCTTTGCCTCCTGGGAATATGAGCCCTTCCCGCTTCCTCAGGAAGGAAAGATAATGATGCTTTTAAGTTCTGCCGTTCCTAAAAGAGAGGAAATGGAACAGCTCATCAGTTACGAGCTTCAAAAGCGAGAGGGGTTTCTCTTCTGGGGTGGGCCGGTAGGGAAGCGAAAAAAATCTCACTATGCTCTAAAAGAGGGGTCGCTGGTAAAAACCCCTTTTGAGGGAACAAACCTGGAAGTTTCCCCGCTTCCTGAAAAGCGAGCTGTGGCATATGGAAAAGCATTGGGGTGGGCGTTTGGGCAGAAAGGAGGTCAGGAATGATGAAGCTATCTTTGAGTGTCGTTACCCCTATCTGTGTTCGAAGTGGAGAAAACGCATCAGCTGTGGCTGATTATATCTACGACCCCCAAAAAAGAACAATCTATCTCATCGACCAGGTAAAATTTAATCGGTGGTTAATGGAGCAAGGGAAAAACACTCGGTTTTTAATCAAAGATATTACCGCCTTAGTTTCTTCCCGCCAGGGAACACTGGTACACTTCTTTAATGAACACGGTCTCTCACCTCGCGATTTCTCTCGGGCTACTATTCCGGTTTCTTTTCCCAATTCAATAACTTTTGGGAATCGTAACCTTTTCCTTCCCACTTTAACCGGAGGGAAACCCTATATTCCCGGTTCTTCCATTAAAGGAGCCATCCGGACTGCTTTGATGTTTGACTATATCAAAAACGGGGATAATGGTGGGTTAGGACACGGTGCTACTCCTCACCTTCAAGATTCCCGCCAGGTGTATACCGGGTCAGATATTTTTTGCCTGCCTGACAATAAGTCTCGCTACCCTTCAGAAAATGACGCTCTCCGATTCCTTCAGGTAACCGATACTACCCCTTCTCCTTTAGAATCACTCCGGGTCTATGCTTTGGAGCGTAAAGGAGGGGCTTCTTCTGCTATCCCTGCTCTTCTTTTGGGATTCCATCCCGGGACTGAAATGACTTTTGAGGTTAACATCCTGCCGGGTTTTGAGAAAGCAAATATTCCTGATTACTGGAAGAAATTCTTTAGAAAGGGAGAAGTGGCCATTCTCAAAGCCATCAAGAATTATTCAGTCACCCTCCTTAGGGATGAAACTGATAGACTGAAAAAAAGAAGTGATAAACCTCCTGAGAATCAATTGCTTTATGATAGCTACACTCGGATTTTAAGTAATACTAAAAATAATATTAAGCAAGGGGGAGCAGCTCTCCTGCGCATTGGTTTCGGAAAAACTTACTATTTTAATTCGATCGGATACTTTTTGTCAGACGAGGAAAAGAAGAGATACGAGAAAAATTGGAAGAGGGTTAAGTCAGTTAGTGAATTTCCAATTACCCGCTGGATGATTAGAACCCCGGATAATCAGTGTCTGCCGGCGGGGTGGAGTTTGATTCAAGAAAAGAGAATTTGAAGATGCTTATCACCTCGATTGGTAAAGCTGGAAAATATCGGGAGACTAACTATACCTTCCATGGGAAGAGCTGCTCGAGCTGTTTTTCTACTCTGGCCATCGCTCAGTTATTGGATATTCCTCGGGAAGAGAAAATTTTGCTTTTAGTTACTCCTGAAACTGTTGAAGCTTCTTCTGATATTCAGTCTCAGTTTGAAAAAGCTGAATATCATAACCTGGAAATAGTGCCCATTCCCCACGCTGAAGATGAGGAATCTATTTTTCAGATAGTTCTCACTCTCACCAATGCGGTGGCAGAGAAAGAACAGATTATTCTCGATGTTACTCATTCTTTTCGTAGCCTTCCTTTTGTTTACTTTGTCACTCTTCTTTTTCTATACGCTTTTAAAGAGGTTGATATTAAAGGAATTTACTATGGGTCTTTCGAAGAAGGAAGAGAAGCTAATCCTATTGTAGACCTCACTTCCCTCTTTTCTATGGCTTTCTGGTTCTATGCCGTGCAGACCTTCCGGGAAACCGGTAGCGTGCAGCCTCTTTATGATATCGCAAGGAGGGAAGCATCCCGGATTATTCGGCACAAAGAAAAAAAAGAAATTGGCTATAAACTCTCGGCCTTAAAAGTTCCTCTCCAGAATTTAGGCCTATCTATATCTTTCTGTCTCCCCTTAGAAATGGGGATGGATGTAGAGCAGTTCCTAAAGAAATTGAATTTTCAACCTGATAATGGTTCATATGAGAGGTTATTGGCAGTGGTTTTTCAAAAAATATCCGATGAGTTAAAAGAATTTGCTCTATCCTCGAATAAAAAAGATGAAGTCCTTCTCACCCAGGAAGAATTAGTGAGGGAGTATAAAATAGCCCGGTGGTATAACCATCATGGAAATCCAGACCATACTTTAATCATCTTAGGAGAGCTTATGATAAACTGGATGATTAAAGTCCGGAATATGAAGGGCTGGTTGGATTATTATAATACCCGTGATAAGGTCAGAGGAACCCTTAACGGGATGTCAAAACGTTCCAGAGAAGACCTTGGCCCGGATAATATCATCAAAAAAATTGGTAGCTGCTGGAACTCCATTGGAAACCAGAGAAATGAGTTTGCTCATGCTGGTCTTAAAAATGAGATCATTCGCACCACAGGAAAGAAAGAAGCGGTGGACAACCTTTGTTCTGCTGTTTATGACCTGTTGCAAGTGGATGTTTTAAATACCATTCCCCCGAAAGAGCGGAAGAAATTGCTCATCGTCCCCCTTGGCTTATCGCCAGGGGTTCTGTATTCAGCAGCACTTTTGAGCCGTTTCGATGACCTTCTGGTTATCTTCTCCGAGCAGACTCGTCCGCTTTTGCCCTCTACTATTAGTGAGATTCGGAAAAGTAGAAGAGTACCAGACCAAAACGTGTTTACCTTATTGCTCGGTGATGCTCATTATGATTTTATTCCGGCAGGGCAGTTGAAAGATTTTACGGTGATTCCCCTTAAAGGAGAACAGGTGTCGGTGGAGCATTTTCTCTGCAATTATGATAGCGTTGAGGGATGTATCACCGGGGGTACTACAGCCATGCAGTACATAGTAGAGCGATTGCTCGACGTTGCCCGGGGTGTTGGTGTATTTCGCATTAACCGTTTTGCTCTCATTGATAGGCGTCCGCCGGAAGAGCAGAGAGCTCATCCTTTTATTCTGGGAGATAAGATAGTTCTTGACCAGGAGCGGTGACAAATAGAGAACCACAGAGTCTATAGTAATGTTTCACTTCTCATTCCTGAATGCCTCTATCATCCAGTTGCTCGTCATTCCTGAACGTTTCTATCAGGAATCTAAATTACTTAAGAATAAAAGCATTTAGATTCCCGATTAAAGATTTCGGGAATGACGGAAGAGGGTCATTCCTGAATGTTTTTATCAGGAATCTAAATTACTTAAGGGCAAATGCATCTGGATGCCTGATTAAAGCGCTCAGGCATGACGGAAAGAGAAGCTCTCGACGGGAGAGCTTTACATCTTTTTTCCCTCGCCCTCGACGGAACCTACATATTTTCCCTCTCCCTCGACGGGAGAGGGTTAGGGTGAGGGTGTCTTTCCTCAAAAAATACTTTTCCTCAGCAACTTCCCCCTCCCTCGCTCACCCTGCTAAATCACTGATTTGGCAGGGAACCCGGGCACTCCCTCCCTCCAGGGGCGGGAGAAAAAAATGCGGGAAACTCAGTTTTTCCCTCTCCCTCGACGGAACCTACATATTTTCCCTCGCCCTTGAAGGGAGAGGGTTAGGGTGAGGGTGTCTTCTTGCCTGTCATTCCTGAGTGTCCCTGTCATCCCCTTGCCTGTCATTCCTGAATGCTTCTATCAGGAATCTAAATTACTTAAGGGCAAATGCATCTGGATGCCTGATTAAAGCGCTCAGGCATGACGGAAAGAGAAGTTCTCGACGGGAGAGCTTTACATCTTTTTTCCCTCGCCTTCGACGGAACCTACATATTTTCCCTCTCCCTCGACGGGAGAGCTTTACATCTTTTTTCCCTCGCCATTGAAGGGAGAGGGTTAGG
>DAOSVE010000054.1:0-11285 GCA_035593465.1 Candidatus Atribacteria bacterium
GGGGGAGGACAGCATCCCCCTTATAGCCATTTAGAAAAAGAAAAAACACAAAAGCGCAGAAAGACTACTCGGGGGGAAATACAAACATACCTCTATAACCCCTATAATCTCCCTTAAAAACCAAAATATAGCGAGAGAGCAGAAAACGTCCTCCACCGATATCATAATTTTACAGTTAACTGCAAAGGGCTATAGCTCTAACTGGAGAACCGGTACACCCCTTTAGTTTTAAGGGGAATGCAGCAAAAGTTACTCTTTTCCCCCGGAGCTCTTCCAGGTTGGTTAAAGATTCATAGATGATGATTTCTTGAGCCAAAAGAAGGCGATGAACTACAAATGGTTGGGAATCAATGCTCGGGCTATCAGTTCCCACACCTTTTACTTTTTTGTCTCTCAAAAATTCAGCTACACTCTCGGTGAGATAAACTCCCTGAGTGAAGTATTCTGGCCTCCCCAGTAGTTTATCTACACCACTAGAGAAAATTACGATGTCTCCTTCCTCTATATCTTGTCCTCCTAAAACCCTTTTCAGGTCAGAAAGCTCTAATTTACCCTTAGAAAGATAGGAAGAAACATCTAAGACCAGAGCTTCTCCCCAGAAACACTCCAGTGATATTTTTTCTACTGTTTTCCCTCCTTCGATAAAATGAGCAGGAGCATCAAGATGAGTCCCGGTATGCTCCACCATGAAAAAGGCATTGGTAGCATTTCCATGGACTGCCAAATTACTCCAGGGTAAAAAAGAGAGAGGAGGTTGCCCAGGAAAAACTGGAATATCAGATGTAAGATTGAGAGTCAAATCATAAATTTTTTTCATTTCTGTTCACAGAGGAAAAATCAATTTATGAAAACGACCACAATAAAAAACATAACTGGCAAGAATTCACTTACTTTTATACTACGCCATGACACCGTCTTTTTCTTCCTCTCCTGTTACCTTAGAATAACCCTCTATTCGTTTCTTATAAAGAAAAAAAGTCTGCACTATCTCCTTATACATCTTAATCCGGTGGTAAAGTCCTGGAAAAAAACCATATTTCTCTTCCTTATGATAATGAGCTAAACCAGTGAGGGGAACTAGCTCTATATTTACTTTATTTTCCCGGGCAATCCTGGTCAGAAAAACTTCCACTCCAAAACGAGTCCAGGAAAAATCAGGTAAATTTCTTACCCACTCTCCCCGCACCCCTCGCATTCCGTTGAGAATGGGAAACAGCTTTTGAGCCAGGTCTCCCCATCTCCGACCTTCTTCAAAAACCCCAATCGTCATAACTAAAGATTGATCCTCTATTAAGGGGTTAACCAAAGCTAAAATATGTTCCTCAGTAAGAGCAACCAAATCGGCATCCAAAAAAACATAAATGTCACTGTCTTTCTTTCGCCGAATCCCCTCTACTAAAGCTGCTCCCTTCCCTCTATCACTATCTAGATAAATTACATCCCCAGGAAACTGACGAGCCACATCCTGAGTCCCATCCTGAGAATGGCTATCGATGACCACTATTTCATCTACCCATTCGATCTTGCTGACTACCTCCAACACCTTAGGTAACCTAGGAGCTTCATTGTAAGCGGGAATTAAAATGGTGATTTTTTGAGATTCTAACATTGTCTCTCCATTCATTTTTTTAAAGTTTTTATCTTCTCTCTTGGAAATTCCCTCTTTTGCATTTACAATAATATTATCACATAAAGTAGGAAAAGGGGGAAAAATGAATAATTCAGAAGAAGGAAAAATAATTAGAAATTTTTACTATCTGGTTCTCATTATCATTACTCTATATCTCACTTACATATTAAGAGATGTTTTAATACCCTTCGTTTTGGGTGGACTTTTAGCTTATGCTCTTTCTCCGGCAGTGCAATTCTTGAATTCTCGAGGACTTTCTTGGAAGCTTTCAGTAATTATAATATTTATAGTAGTATTAGCATTTTTCTTATCCCTTTTTGTCTTTCTAGTCCCTGAAGTACTTTCTCAATTTAGAACTCTAACCTCCCAATGGTCTCAATACTCAGAAAGTTTAATCGACAAAATATTGGAAGGAATAGAGAAATTAAATGAACGCCATCCCGATTCCAACATTTCTCAAACCATAGAAAGTTTTCTAACCACCATTTCTACTAATCTTCAAAATTATTTAACCCATATAATCAGCGGTATCCCTAACTTGGTATCCATTTTGGCTAATATCATCTTTTTAGGCTTTATTATGACCCCTGTGGCTCTTTACTTTTTTATGGCTGATGCTACCAAAGTTCGCCGCTCTTTGGTAAGAATGTTTCCCTTTTCTCGCCGAAGAGAATATATAGCCCTATTTCGAGAAATTGACCAGGTCTTAGGAGGTTTTATAAGAGGGAGAGCCTTAATTGCTCTTTTTGTGGGAATATGTGCTACTGTTGGTTTAGCCCTAATGAATATAGACTTTGCTCTGGCTATAGGAGTGATCGCTGGAATAGTAGAAATAGTTCCCTATCTGGGTCCAGTAGTTGGAGCTATACCAGCCATTATTTTAGCGGCCACCAAATCACCATGGCTAGTTTTAGGAGTAGCACTTCTCTTCGGAGGTATAAATTTCGTAGAAGGAATATTTATATCTCCCAAGCTCTTAGGTAAAGAAACCGGCCTCCATCCCCTAACCGTTCTCTTTGCTCTTGCAGTGGGAGGAAAGCTTTATGGAGCATTAGGGATAATCATTGCCATACCAGTAGCTGGTGTTTTAAAAGGATTACTTTTCCACTATCGGAAAAATAAGAAACTCTCTTCAACTTCCTGAATTTTACATAGCTTTGTCAAGGTCATCCAAAATTTCACCAGCCTTCCCTCGCAAAATAAAACGAGCGCGGTGGTCAAAGGGGGTTGGTTCCAGATTAACTATGATAAGGTAAGGGCTATATGAAGGAAGGAAGTTGGCTGGAGAAACTTGCAAGCTAGAGCCAATGACCAAAAGAGGAAGACGATGAGCAAGCTCCACTGCTTCTTCAAAACAAGGAGGTAACATATCCCCAAATAGCACCACATCAGGGCGGATAATCCCACCACAGTGGCAATGAGGTGGTATATCTCCTTCATCTACTTTTTCTTTTATGGCCTCCATAGGAAAGGAAGTCTTACATGTGAGGCAATGGCCAGAACGAAGGTGACCGTGAATTTCCAGCACCTTTTGAGAACCAGCTTTATAATGCAAACTATCTATGTTTTGAGTAACTACCGCTTCTACCAGACCTTTCTTTTCCCACTCAGCCAGTATGTAGTGAGCTTTATTAGGCTGAGCGTTTTCAAATTTCATAAGAACCGGAAGACCTTCCTGATAAAAAATCTGAGGTCTATTAAAAAGAACATCAGTAGATAAAATCTCCATAGGGTCATATTTTTCCCACAAACCGCTCCCCGGGCTTCTAAAATCAGGAATACCACTTTCTGTAGATATTCCTGCCCCGGTGAGCACTAACCAGGGTTGGCGCTCTAACATAAAAGATGCCGCTTTTTTAATTAAACTTTCATCCATTTTTCTCTCCTTAAACTATACTTGATACAATAATAAAAGTAATTACCATAGACATCATGCTTCCGGCCACAACTTGATATAAATTATGCTTACCTAAATAAATCCTTGCCCAGCCTAAAGGTACAAGTAAAAGATAAAGAAATGCCCAGTAAGGGTTAAGAATCATAACCAGGGCAGTGACAGGGCCAGCAATGCCAGCCAGATGAAGACTAATTTTCCAGAAAAGAGAAATAAGTGCTCCTACAAAAGTTACTCCCAGATAACAACAGGTAATGGCCACAAGAGGCAAAGGTGCAGAAGCAAGAAGAAAAATAACCAAAGCTAAAAGGTAAGAACTGCAAATCATTAAATAAGGGAAAAATCGCTCTTCTCTATTGGGTAAATCAGGGTCTGATACTTTTCCCTTTTTAGTTAAAAAGAGAACCAGGAGTATGGGAAACACACCCACAAAAAACAGACCAATTAAAAAGAAAACCCAGGTTCTCCAACCTGTGGCAAAACTAAAGCTCACCACCAGATATAAAAGCGTTGCTATAGCACTGGGCTGTAGCACTAAAGAGAAAGTTTGAGCTAAACTTTCTTTTTTCATTTTTCCACCTCAATTTTCTCGTACATTATATTTATTCATAGCTCTTTCCCATCCTTTCTCCAAAATAGAAGAAAGAGCAGAAACAGCTTTCTCCTCTCCCTGCTCTAAGAGAATTTTCTCCTCTCCTTCCGGGATTCCTAAAACATAATCCATGGCTTTTTCCCGAAAAGGTGGCTTACCTATTCCCACTCGAATACGCAAAAAATCATCCCTTTTCAACGTTTCTACTAAAGAATTCAGCCCTCGATGTCCAGCAGTACCTCCTCCTTTTTTGATTCGCACCACTCCAGGAGGAAAATCCATCTCATCGTGGACTACAATCAATTCTCCTTCAAAAAAAAGCTGAAATCGGGGAAAATAGAGAAGCCCCTCCCCGCTTTGATTCATATAGGTAAGGGGCTTTAATAAATAAACTTTCTTTCCTTTAACTTCCCCCTCTGCCCAGCTCAAGCGATGACCGATATTTATCCACTTCCAGTCATATTGATGAGAAAAACGGTCTACCACTCGAAAACCCACATTATGCCGGGTGAGCGAGTATTTCTCTCCTGGGTTACCCAGACCTATTATTAAATACACTGACTACTTTTCTTCCTCAGTTTTTCCTTTCCCTATTACCTGGGGTTCTTCTACTTCTCCTTTAGCTTCTTCCCCTATCTTTTCCTCCACCACTTCTACTTTAGGAGGAATAACCACTACTATCACTTCATCCGGGTCTTTCATCACTGTGACATCTTGAGGAACTTTTAAATCTCCAACTCGGATGGTGTCTCCAACTTCCAGCTCACTAACATCCACCTCAATATCTTCAGGTATAGCACCACTAGGGCATTCTACCTCTAACTCTGGAGTAACTAATTCCAAAGTCCCACCAGCTTTTACTCCTGGAGCTTCTCCTTTTATTCTCACCGGCAGTGAAAGAGTTATTTTTTGACCGGTTTGCACCTCATAAAAATCTACATGCCAGATTTCTTCTTTTACAGGATTTTTCTGCAAATCACGGATAATCCCTTTTTTCATTTCTCCCTCTAAAGATAAATCCAGCATATGGTGGGTGATACCTGGTATCTGCAAAATGCGCTTCAATTCTTTCTCTCTCACCTTCACCAGCTTTGCTTTTCCATCCTTGCTATCTCGAGAATACAAGACCGCCGGTATCCAGCCTTCTTTTCTCATTTTGCGGCTTTTTTCTTTGCCCTTTTCTTCTCTTCTTTCCAGATTAATGATTACGTTATTTCCTTTAGGCATATTACCTTACCTCGCTTTTTCATATAAAAAGTTCACTGACTGACAATTCACCATGAATCCTTTTAATTGCTTCAGCAAAAATAGGAGCTACAGAAAGTACTTTTATTCTGTTCACTCCTTGTTGAGAAAGTTTTTCCTGGTCTACTTTAATAGTATTGGTAACCACTACTTCCTGAAGGCAGGATTTCTCAATTCTGGTAAAAGCTGGCTCACTAAAAACAGGATGGGTAGCACAGGCATAGATTTCTTTAGCTCCCCGTTTATGCAGGGCTTCAGCTCCTTCCACCAGAGTTCCGGCAGTATCAATAAGGTCGTCTACGATAATTGCTCTTTTATCTCTTACTTCTCCCACCACATTCATCACCATCACCTGAGAATAAGTAGGCCGATGTTTGTCAATAATCGCTAAATCTGCTCCTAATTGATTGGCAAAAGCCCGAGCTCGAGCTGCTCCTCCTACATCAGGGCTAACCACTACTACTTCTTTCCGCCCCCGAGAGAGAAAATAACGAGCCAGAAGAGACTGAGCAGCCAAATTATCTACTGGTATATCAAAGAAACCCTGAATCTGTCCGGCATGGAGATCCATAGTTAAAATCCGGTCTACTCCAGCAGTAACCAAGAGATTAGCTACCAATTTTGCCGAAATTGGTTCTCGACCTTTAGTTTTGCGGTCTTGTTTACAGTAACCATAAAAGGGAATAACCGCCGTAACTCTTTCTGCTGAAGCACGATGCAAAGCATCAATCATTATTAAAAGCTCCATCAAATGGTCATTGGCCGGAGGTGAAGTGGGTTGTATCACAAAAATATCACAACCTCGAACACTTTCTTCAATTTGCACTCTTATTTCTCCATTGGGAAAACGTCCCACGTCTGCTTTTCCTAAAGGAATATCAAGATACCAGCACACCTCCTGAGCAAGAAGTGGATTAGCTGTACCAGAAAAAACTTTTAGATGACGGGAAAATTCCTGGCCGTTGAACATTTATTTTTTATTCCTCCGTATCTTCCTTTTTACCCAATCCTCAATGTTTTTCTGCTTAGCTCTCCCTATCCCCAGAGAATAAGGAGGAACATCTTGAGTTATAGTAGAGCCAGCTGCTGTATAAGCACCTTTCCCAATACTCACCGGTGCCACTAAAGAATTATTGCTTCCTATAAAAACTTCATCTTCTATAAAAGTGGGATTTTTCTTCTCCCCATCATAGTTACAGGTTATAGTTCCCGCTCCAACGTTTACTTTTTTACCCACTTGCGCATCTCCTAAATAACTTAAATGCAAAGCTTTAGTTCCTTCTCCAACCTGAGAATTTTTCACCTCTACGAAATTACCCACCTTTACTCCTTGTTCCAGCTTCGTACCGGGACGCAAATGAGAGAAAGGACCTACTCTCACTTCTTCTCCTATAAAAGACCCTTCCACCACACTATATTCTACAGAGCTATTTTTACCCACTCTGCTTTCCGATATTCGAGAAAAAGGACCAATTCGAGCTCCTTTTTCGATTATGCTTTTCCCTTCTATAACTGTCCCGGGATATAACCACACATCTTCCTCTACCACCACATCCCAATCGATATAAGTAGCAGAAGGGTCTATTATTTTTACTCCTTCGTCCCACAGGGAAGCGATTTTTCTCTCCTTTAATATTAAGATAGCTTTACTAAAATCAGCAGGGGTATTAACATTCAAAAATTGTTCATCCCACTCTACCACAAAAGCCTCTGGTCGGTATCCTTTTTCTCGAGTCACTTGAACTGCATCAGTTAGATAATACTCCTTTTGAGCATTACGGTTGCCAATCAGAGAGATAATTTCTCGAAAAGCTTCTCGCTGAAAGGCAAAAATCCCTAAACTTACCTCGGATATTTTTTTCTCCCGTGCGGAACAATCTTTTTCCTCTACAATCCCCAGAGGTTCTCCTTTTTCATTTCGCACCACCCGTCCAAAGCCGGCCGGGTGAGGAGCAATAGAGGTCAAAAAAGAAAGAGGGGAATGCTTTTCTTCTGCTTGAGAGAGAAAAGAAAAAATAGTCTCTCCCCGGAGAAGAGGCATATCAGCATAAAGCACTAAAAACCAGTCAATGCCTTCTTGAATTAAAGGAAAAACAGTACTAACAGCGTGAGCAGTGCCCTGGGGCTCTTTTTGAACTACTATGGTCATTTCCTGACCAAAATTGCTTTTCATCAACTCTTCCATAGAGGGAGAAACTACCAGAAATCTTTGCCCGAACTCTCCCCACTTGAGCTCATCCAGCAAATATTGCATAACAGGTTTGCCCCAAGCAGGTAGAAGCACCTTAGGAAGAGAAGAGCGCATTCTTTTACCCTGGCCAGCAGCTAAAACTATCAAACCCCATCGAGAAAGATTCATATTTTTCACCACACCAGATAAAACGTGACCAAACCACGCCCGATTTATAGAAGCTATTAACTATTTTATCAAATTTCTATCCTTAATCAACTCCACTGAATTCCCGGAGAGCTATTACACCTGAAATTAACACTATCTAACAAAGATGGAGAGCCTCAAAAAACCAATAACAGAAGGAAAACAAAAACATTCTACCACAGATTGATGTTATCTGAGTTTTTAAAAAATTCTGATAAATTCTATATGCACTACGATTAAAGATTGGCCTTTTCTGGTACAATATAGAAAATTCTGAGGGAGGTGCACCGTGGTAAAACTGGCCAAAAGTATGAAAGAGGTTATTAACCAGTTAGCTCAACAAATCATATCTTCTACTGCTTATAAGAATTTCCAGGAAAAAAGAGCCCTTTTAGCTAATCACCCTGAGTTTCTCTCTCTTTTTCAACAGCTGGAGGAAAAGCAAAAAGAGCTGGATAAATTAACCGATAACGAAGAAGATATACCTGATGAATATTTAGAAGAATTAGAAGATATCAGTAAACAATTACTTTCTGAACCTGTGTTTGTAGATTATCTTAAAGCTCAGGATCAGTTAGTGTCTCTCCTAGAGTTAATTAATGATGAACTGAGTTCAACTCTGGGTTTTGACTTTGCTGACTCGGTTAACTTCTTAAGAGAAGAGGAAGAGGGAGAAGAATCCTGGGAATAAGTTTCTTCTAACTTGAGGAGCGAATACCTTACCCTTCCCATATCAGGCAAATGGTCGAGAGAAGTTTTGTGGTTGTCAAACTGAAACTGACGACAGCTATCGGGAGGGGTAAAAGAATCAGGAATTTTAATGCCGGCATATAAAGTGTTCCATCCCATTTCCCGCAAACGTTTAGCGGTAGAAGGTTCACACAGTTCTTCTATGGGTTGATTTTTCTTTATTACCGTGCACTTTCCAGTGCTTATGTCTACTCCTCCACCAAGAAAAGCACTGGTAGCAGGTTCAAAAAAGAGACAATATCGGCATGTGTCAAGACGAGTATGGCATTTGGGGCAGTAAAGCGGGCGACTCTTCACTGTTATTCCCTCGTTGGGGATAGTTTTAAGAGTTCCAGGAATTTCTACCTTACAAAAAGGGCACAAAAACGAAGAAGGCAAGGTAGCCTTGGTAACTCTTGATGATTCTTTAAGGATTTGGTTTTTTTCCTCATCACTAAGAGACAGATGTGGTTTTCTGACCCATTGAAACTTAGGATAATGGAAGAAAGCCTCTATCCCATAAAGTAAAGACCGGAAAAAAGGAACTCCTTTCTTCCGGGAAAAAGAAAAAGCAGAAACAGCATAATAAAAGGAAAGAGACAACCAGAAAACAAGCCAGACATACAGAACTACCACTTTTAAAACAGGAGAGGGAAAGAGAAAGTATAATATACCTCCACCTAACCAGATGAGAAGAAACATAAGGTGATGATGAGCACTCATAATTTCTGGTTTTCTGATATTTTGAGACGAGGCTCCTCAATAGCTACCTTGGTATAAGGAGGGATAGAATGAGTAAGCCAGACATTCCCACCTACTACGCTTCCTTTCCCGATTACGGTTTGACCTCCCAGTATGGTTGCTCCAGCATAAATGGTTACATCATCTTCAATAGTAGGGTGACGTTTGGTTCCCCGAATAATTTTACCTCGTTCGTCTTTGGGAAAAGAGAGAGCTCCCAGTGTTACCCCCTGGTAAATTTTGACATTATTCCCAATTTCACAAGTTTCTCCAATCACCACTCCCGTTCCGTGGTCGATGAAAAAGCTCCGACCAATCTTAGCTCCGGGATGGATATCTATACCCGTCACTGAGTGAGCATATTCAGTCATCATTCGAGGTATGAGAGGAATCCCTTGAACAAAAAGCTCGTGAGCCAGGCGATAGATAGAAATAGCCACAAGACAGGGATAACTAAATATTATCTCATCCAGACTTTTGGCTGCTGGGTCACCATCAAAAGCAGCTTGAACATCATCTTCCAACATCTCCCGCACCGCAGGGAGTTTACCAAAGAATATTTCTACTTCATGATGAGCTTTTTCTTCCCCCTCCGGGGATCTGTCACCCAGGGAAAAAATAATTTCCTGGCTCAATTCACCAAAGAGATAGTCTAATTTACCCCCCACAAAATACTCAGTGTTGAGCCAGCATAGATTAGTTCTTCCTAAATAACCAGGGAAAAGCAATTCCCTCAATTCTTCAGAAATTTCTATCACTTTAGCCCGGGAGGGAAAATGCTTTTTTTCTATGTTGGTTATCTTTTCTGTTTTTCGGTAGCTTTCTACCAGAGACTTAGCCCATCTTTCGATGGCTATAGGATGAGAGGAAGTCAATTTTTATTCCTCGCTTAGAACCGGGCGATGACATTCTCTATTCTGAAAAACAAACTGGGAGGGACTTCATCATTACGCCCATTTATTCTAATCAAATTCTCCAGATTTTTCTCCAACTCGTACATTTGGCAGCATTTGAAGCACCATTTCAGATGTTCTTCAATCTGCTGTCTTTCACGTTCAGTCAATATCTCATGGTCTAAATACAAGTATAATTTTTCTAAGACTTCTTTGCAGTCCATCCTTCCTGGTTCTTCCTTTCTGAATCATTTTTCCGGGTGGAGTATTCCCACAGCGATTTTTGCAGTAATCTTCTACCTCGCCACAAACGAGACATAACTGTCCCTATAGGTATATCCAGTATTTCTGCCGCTTCTTTATAAGAAAAACCCTCCACCAAGACCAAGACCACCACGGTTCTAAACTCTACAGGTAAGTCCTCTATAGCTTTAAGAATATCATCTTTGGTTAAAGTATTTAACAGAGCTTCTTCTGGACTTATTCCCTCAGCTATAGGCTGGAAAAAAGATTCTTCCTCCATTTCATCTAAGGAAGGAAGCTTTTGTCTGTCTCTTACCCGGTAGTAGTTGTTTATAAAAGTGTTAGTCAAAATTCGGAATATCCAGGCCCGAAAATTGGTTCCTTCCTCAAATCGGTCAAAGGCAGCAAAAGCTTTGGTTATCGTTTCTTGAACCAAATCTTCAGCATCTTCCCGGTTACGAGTCATACGCAGAGCAGTGCGAAATAATGCCCCTAACTCGGGATTCAGTAACTCTTGAAAATACTCTTTTTGTTCCTCTTTGGTTTTCACCATTACCAATCAACCTTTTTCAGGAATCCTTTAAAAAATCAGCATTTCTCAAATTTCCCAATTCTTTGTGAAATTGGATTATTTCATCAATAGTTATTTGACCTTTAGGTTTGGTCTTTTTCTTCTTTTTGGTAGTGATTCGTGCTACGTCTTCCAGTTTCTCCAGGTTAAAATTAACTTCGCCAAAATCTTTGCAATTGGGACATATATATCTTATATATCCGGAGCCCCGGTAAGCAGGAATTTTATAAATTCCAATTTCGGTTACGTCTTCCAGGGTAATCAACGCTTTACAATTTTTGCATTTTAAAGGAAGCTCCTGCATTTCTTCCTCCTAAACTATTTTTGAATATTTTACCAAGAGATGGTAAATAATACAAGAACATTTTTT
>DAOSVE010000055.1:0-11284 GCA_035593465.1 Candidatus Atribacteria bacterium
GGTATTATTCCGTGTTCCCGGTTATACTCTTCCTGAACTTTCCGCCGACGTCTGGTTTCTTCCACCGCTCTTTCTAAAGAACCAGTCATTTCATCAGCATAAAGAATAACCCTACCTTCTACATTGCGAGCTGCTCGACCCATAGTTTGAATAAGAGATACTTCCGAGCGCAAAAACCCTTCTTTATCGGCATCCAGGATAGCTACCAGTGCCACCTCCGGTAAATCTAATCCCTCTCGCAGCAAGTTAACTCCCACCAGGACATCAAATTCCCCTCTTCTTAAGTCTCTAACGATTTTTGCTCTTTCTAAAGTATCAATTTCAGAATGGAGATAACGTACTTTCACTCCCATCCCGTAAAGAAAATCGCACAGGTCTTCAGCGCTCTTTTTAGTGAGAGTGGTCACGAGAACTCTCTGGTTTTTCTCCACCACTTTTCGGATTTCTCCTAATAAGTCCTCTACTTGCCCTCGCGCTTTCCTTATCTCCACCTGAGGGTCTAAAAGACCGGTGGGTCGAATCAATTGCTCTACTACCTGTTCACTGTGCTGCAGCTCAAAAGCAGAAGGAGTAGCAGAAACAAAAATACACCTTTTCACTTTGTTTTCAAACTCCTCAAAAGTAAGGGGACGGTTATCAAAAGCGGAAGGGAGTCGAAAGCCGAAGTTCACCAGAGACTCCTTCCGGGAACGGTCTCCTTCCTGCATTCCCCGCAGCTGAGGGATGGTAACGTGGGATTCATCAATGATAACCAGATAATCAGAAGGAAAATAATCGAGCAAAGTATAGGGAGGCTCTCCTGGCTTTCTTCCATCTAAATGACGGGAGTAATTTTCTATCCCCGGACAATAACCGGTCTCTCGCAAAAGCTCCAAGTCATATTTAGTTCTTCTTAGCAATCTATCTGCCTCTACTAAGCGCCCCGCAGAGAGGAAAAAGTTTACCCTCTCTTCCATCTCTCTTTCAATATTTTGAAGAGCTCGCTCAAATTCACTTTCATCCACCAGATAATGCTTGGCGGGATAAATGAATACTTCTTCCAGCCGCTCCAGAGTTTTACCACTCACTGGCTCAAACACTTTTATAGACTCTAACTCCGGGCCAAAAAATTCCAGGCGCAGAGCAGTATCGGCATAAGCAGGATATATCTCTACGGTATCCCCTTTCATCCGGAAATGACCAGGGCTAAATTCAATCTCGTTTCTTTCATAGAGCAAGTCTATGAAACGCTTAACCAACTCTTCTCTTTTCCATTCCTGCCCTACCCTCAGGTGAAAAATCCTCTTTTCATATTCCCGGGGAGAACCAATACCATAAATACAGGAGACCGAAGCCACTATCACTACATCTCTTCTTTCCATAAGAGAAGAGGTGGCTTTCAACCGCAGGCGGTCCAACTGCTGATTAATGGAGGCATCCTTTTCAATATAGAGGTCATATTCAGAGACATAAGCCTCGGGTTGATAATAATCGTAATAGCTAACAAAATACTCTACCGCATTATCAGGGAAAAAAGCTCTCATTTCACTGTAGAGTTGAGCAGCTAAAGTTTTATTATGAGAGATGACAATAGTGGGAAGGCCAATTTGGGCAATAACATTAGCCATGGTAAAGGTTTTACCCGAGCCGGTAACCCCCAGCAAAGTCTGGTATCGATACCCCTTCTTTAAGCCATCCACCAATTGTTCAATAGCCTGGGGTTGATCCCCACAGGGCTCATAAAGAGAAGAAAGATGGAAACTACCTCTTTTCATTGGTCTTATTACTCCTTACTATTTTTCCTCCAATTAAAAACCCATCAGAGGATTTTCTATTTCAGCTCCTCCAACCAATCTTCTATTGTTTCCTCTAACTCCTCTAAAGAACCCTCGTTTTTCAGGATAAAATCTGCTCTTCTTTTCAAGCAATTTAAAAATCTCTGCGAACGCAGACGGTCTTTTATTTCTCTCGCTTTCAATCCTGTAGTTTTCAACAGTCTTTTTTCCCTTATAGCCTCATCCGCCTCCACAAATATCAACTTGCTCCAGAGAGGAAGAAAACCAGCCTCAAAAAGGACCGCCCCCTCAACTGCCACTATCTGAGAAGGAGGAAGGGAAGCTAACTTTTTTCGCACTTCCTGAAGAAGAACAGGATGGGTAACGCTATTGAGACTAAAAAGACTTTTCCAGTCCCGGAAAACCAACCTTCCCAGTTTAGTCCGATCCAGCTCTCCTTGTTCAGTCAAAAACTGCGACCCGAAAGTCTTTACTATGTTCTTCCACAGAGGTCCTCCTTTTTTAGAAAGCTCCCGGCTCAACTTATCCAGTTCCACAACCTCTATTCCTTTTTCTCGGAGGATAGAAGCCACTGTGCTTTTACCTGCCGCAGCTCCTCCTCCTATAGCCCACACCCGAGGCATAGGTTTCTCCTACCTTTCTCGGTAAATTTCTAAATAACGAGGAAGAGAATTCTTCCAGGAAAAATCACATTGCATAGCATTCACTACCATAGTATTCCAGAGCTCCTTATTTTCAAAATATGTATTCAGCGCTCGAGTGAGTGCCTTAGATAAATCAGAGAAAGAATAGTTTTCAAACTGAAAACCGGTACTGAGGCAAGGATTAAAAGGATAGTCAATGACAGTGTCAATTAATCCTCCCACCCGACGCACGAGAGGTAACGTTCCATAATTCATGGCAATCATCTGGCTTATCCCACAGGGCTCAAACCGGGAAGGAAGAAGCAACAAATCAGAAGCAGCATATACTAAATGGGACAGCTCATCATCAAACCTTATTGTCGCTTTCACTCTGGGATGTTTCTTTTCTATATCTTTTAAAGCTTTCTCATAAATCTCCTCACCCGTTCCCAGGAAAAACCAGTAAGCTGGTAAATTAAAAAAGAAATTGGGGTCGTGCAAAAGAAGGTCTACTCCTTTTTGCTCTACCAACCGGGAAACAAAAGAAATCACCGGTAGAGAAAGGTCTTTCGCTTTCGGGAAAAACTCCCGAATTAGTTTTTCTTTGTTTATAACTTTCTTTTCCCGGGAGGATAAGTCATAGTTTGCCGGAATCAAAGAATCAGTAGCCGGGTTAAAGACCTCCTTATCTATACCGTTTACAATGCCCACTATTTTCTTTTTCTGGGAAATAGCCCGTAATACTCCATCCAATCCTTCTCCAAACTCAGGACAGCATATTTCTCGAGCATAAGTGGGGCTAACTGTGGTTATAACATCAGAAAATATCAGTCCCGCTTTCATCAAATTCAAATTACCATAGAACTCCAGATATTCATAAGTGAAAAACTGACCCGGAAGGTTAATCAACCGGTAGAGGTCTCCCCGGCCAATACCCTGATAAGCTAAATTATGGATGGTAAACACTATCTTTTCTGGTTTAGGACGGTAAGAAGGCCAATATTTTACTATATAGGCACAAAGGAGAGCACTCTGCCAATCATGAGTATGAAGCAAAAAATTTCCTTCTTGCCATCTTACCAAGTATTCAAAAACCGCCCGGGAAAAGAATATGAACCTTTCTAAATCATCGGAATAACCATACATCCTTTCCCGAGAAAAGAAATCCCTTCCCTGTACAGCTATAATTTTTCGTTTTCCCTCTTCCATTTTGAAAAACTGAGCGGTCACCATGGTATCGCCAAAGTAAAAATCCACCTCTCGCTCCGGAGAAAAGGGATAATTATCCACCATCCCCTGATAGGCAGGAAGAAAAAGAGTAACAGGAAAGCCATAATCGGGCAAATATTTAAACAATGCTCCAATAACATCTCCCATTCCTCCACTTTTGGCATAAGGATAGGCTTCAGTGGCAACCAGTACTACTTCTTCCATACTCATCCTCCCTTAAAATTAATGTATTACTCTTTTTCTTCATCCCAGTGAGAAAAAAGAGAACCGCTATTCACTCGGTTATTTTTCACAAGGCGCTCTTTGATTTTCCGGAACTCTAAACTTTCCAGCTTCTGGAACAATTTGTTTTTATCCACTTTTGACCACCCCCAGGCTTGGATCTCCAAATCTAAGGGGAGATCTTTTTCCAGAACAATTAATTTTCTATTTTCCTCCACTTTATCCCGGTTACTTTCAATGGCTTCCCGGAGTTTAGGGGGTAAAAGAGAAAGGTGGTTTAAAATCCCTTCCCAGCTACCGAATTGCAAAATGAGTTTCACTGCCGTTTTTTCTCCTATTCCCGGAACACCAAAAATGTTATCTGAAGGGTCTCCACTCAGAGCTAAAACATCAACCCACTGCGCCGGGGAAATACCCCACTCTTTCTGGAACTCTTCTAAGTCAATTTTCTTTAAACTGGTAACCCCCCGGTGGGGCTGCAGAAGAACAGTTCTCTCGTCTAAAAGTTGCAGCATGTCTAAATCAGAAGTAACCAGCAAAACCTGAAAGTCAGATTTTACTTTTTCTTTTACGCTCCCCATTAAGTCATCGCCTTCCCAGCCAGGCATCTCCAAAATGACAAATCCCATGAGCTCTAAGAGTTCTTTCACTATTCCTATCTGGGGTTTTAGTTCATCAGGCATGGGTTTGCGCTGCGCTTTATAACTTTCCTGGAGTTCATGGCGGAAAGTCTTTTGAGGATGGTCGAAAGCCACCACCACATTGAAAGGACGATAATCATCAAGGAGCTTCAAAACCATATTCAAAAAACCCAGAGTAGCTCCAGTGGGCAAACCAGAAGAAGTAGTTAAACGGGGCAGAGCATAAAAAGCCCGATAAATTAAAGAACTTCCATCTATAACCACTAATTTTTTATCTTCCATTTCCGGACCTCAACTGATTGACAAAGGGGGAATTTTCCTTATAATTTTTTAGTGAAGCCGAAGTGGCGGAATTGGCAGACGCACTAGACTCAAAATCTAGCGAGCTCTGCGCTCGTGCGGGTTCGACTCCCGCCTTCGGCACCACTTCACTCTCCGAGGTAAAACCCGGTGTCCGGATGAAGCAGCGCATCTTCTTCTCCTTGCGGGGCGCTAACTTTCACTTCCCTTCCCTCCACCTGTAATTCAATTTTCCTCATCCCTTCTACTTCCTCAGGAGGCAAATCTAACTGTTGAGCAAAAACTTTCTCATACAGAAGAGAAAGTTTCTCCTGAAAAACCTGATCTTCTCCAAACCGCTCTTCACATTCTCTAACAAACTGATAAACCAGCTCCTGGTCTTCATCCAGATTAAGAAGCAAGTTATCTAAAGCACGCTCGTATCCTCTCCGTTCATAAGAGTAAAAGAGAGAGCTCAAATTCCTTCCTCCCCATCTCATTATTTTAGCTCCTAAATAAGGAGAAAGGAAATCTTTCCTCTCCAGGAGAAGAAAAGCTTGAGGCATTACCTCCTGCCAGGCTTCTTCTTCACTGAAGGAAGGACTGCCTCCTTCTAAAAATATACTTTTTAGTCTCTGGATATCACTTTCCCCTAAGGAAACGTAAGAGGGAGCATAGTAACGCCATTTTTGAAACACATCCCGGTTATCAGGTTGAGCCATTAAAACCACAGTCCATTCTTTTAGCGCTTCTTCTATTTTGCCTAATTGCTCTTCAGCTTTTCCCAGCCAATAGCGAGCTTCCCAGAAATTGGGATCTATTTCCAGGGCTTTCCTGTACCACTTTTCTGCCTCCTCATAGTTACCCTGAGAAAAATAAATATAGCCATTCTGGTAACATTCTTCTTTGGTCTGAGCAAAAATCCCCGGCACCACTCCCAGAATTAGCCACCCTATGATAACCAATTGCCCGATTTTGTTTTTCATCCTGCTAACCAGATTTCTCCCTTCTCTAAAGAGTCTTTAATCATTCTCTCTACTTCCCGGTTCCAATCAATACAGAATGATTCTCCCAGCTCCACCGCCCAGCTTTCTTTCTCTCCCCGGATATGGAGTACCACGGGAAAAGAACCCGGAAAACGACGAAGATAATCCTTTAAAAAGTAAACCGTCTTAAGGGTGTCTCCTTCCTCAGGAATTGCAATGTGTACGATAGAGGCATTTTTCTTTTCCTCTATATCTATCAGTTCTTCAGCAATTATCTTGTGCTCCCCATTATCCAGTAAATCCACTTTTCCGGTCACCCAGACCACCTGTTTTCGGGAAAGATAATCTTCTAACTGGAGAGCTAACTGGGGAAAAAAGACCACTTCAATGCTACCCGTTTCATCCTCTAAAGTAACAAAATACATATTACCCCCATTCCTGGTGGTGATTTTTTTACTCTTGTTCACTATCCCTCTTATTCTCACTTTTACTTCCTGTTTTAAGTGGGGAATCTGCCCCAGAGGAACAGCACTCCAGGAAGAAGAGAAAGATTCCACCTTCAGAGGGTGATCGCTGATGTAGAGACCGAGCATTTCTTTTTCCATTCTCAACAGTTCTTCCCGGGGTAGCTCTTCTACTTCCCGGAGAGAAAAGCTCTCTCCATTGTTATTTTCTTCCCCAAAGAGAGATTTTTGTTTTTTTTTGCTTTTATTTTTACGGGAAAGAAGAGCAATATCTTCTAAGGAAGCTAAAAGTTGAGCCCGATGGGGGTGAAGCTCATCAAATGCCCCTGCCTGCACCAGGCTTTCTAAAACTCTTTTATTTATGACCCGAGAACCTACTCGTTCTACAAAATCGAAAATGCTCAAAAATTTCCCCTCTTTGCGTCGGGTCAAAATTTCCTCCACTGCGGCACCACCCACATTTTTAATGGCTGCCAGACCAAACCTGATTTTATTTTCTCCCACTACGGTAAAATTAGCTAAACTTTCATTTATATCAGGCAACAAAACTTGAATTCCCAATCTTTTGCATTCCCCGATAAATTTAGCCACTTTTTCATTATCATTGGCCACACTGGTAAGACAGGCCGCTAAATATTCCGCAGGATAGTGAGCTTTCAAATAAGCGGTTTGATAAGAGATTAATGCATAAGCAGCACTATGGGATTTGTTGAATCCATAACCGGCAAAATATTCGATGAGGTCAAATATCTCCTCTGCTTTTTCCTTGCTACATCCTCGCTTTAGCGCTCCCTCTATAAATTTAGCTCTTTGCTCCTTCATAACCTCGGGTTGCTTCTTTCCCATTGCCCGGCGCAAAATATCTGCTTCTCCTAAAGTAAAGCCAGCTAATTCAGCAGCAATTTTCATAACCTGCTCTTGATACACTATTACCCCGTAAGTTTCCCGTAAAATAGCCTCCAGTGCCGGATGAGGATATTCTATTTTCACCTTACCGTGTTTGCGATTAATGAAATCTTCAATCATGCCGCTACCTAAAGGGCCGGGACGGTAAAGAGCTAAAATAGCTATCAGATCTTCGATGTTGGAAGGGTTCAGCCTCTTCAGTAGTTCCTTCATCCCGCTACTTTCCAGCTGAAAAACCCCGGTGGTCTCTCCCTTAGAGAGGAGAGAAAAGGTTTCCTCATCATGCAGAGGAATTTTCTCCAAGTCTATCTCCTGGTGTCGGGTATTTCTAATGATCTGCAAAGCTTTTTCTATCACCGTCAAAGTCCGCAACCCCAGAAAGTCCATCTTCAGAAGCCCCAGCTCCTGCAGGGCATCCATCTCAAACTGAGTAACTATTTCCCCCTCCCCCATCTTCTGCAGAGGAACATAATCGGTAAGTGGCTGGTTGGATATCACCACCCCGGCAGCATGGATTGAGGCATGACGGCACATTCCTTCTATTCGAGAAGCCACCTCCAGAAGATGCTGCAGTTCTTTGTTCTGTCTGGATAGCTCCCGCAGCTGAGAGTTAGATTCCAGCGCCTTTTTGAGGGTAACTCCCGGACCTCCGGGAATAAGTTTAGCAATCTTATCCACTTCTCCATAGCTCCAGCCCAGAGCTCTTCCTACATCTCTCACTGCCTGGCGAGCCATCATTCTCCCAAAAGTGATAATCTGCGCTACGTTGGTTTTCCCGTACTTCTCGGCTACATATTCGATAACTTCTCCCCGTCGCTCAAAACAAAAATCGATATCGATATCAGGCATACTCACCCGCTCGGGGTTCAAAAAACGCTCAAAGAGCAAACCATACTGCAAAGGGTCAATGCTTGTAATTCCCAGAGTATAAGATACGATGCTACCAGCAGCTGAACCTCTCCCCGGCCCTACCATTATGCCTTTTTGCCGGGCAAAATTCACAAAGTCCCAGACAATCAGGAAATAGGTAGAATAACCCATATCTTCAATCACTTTTAACTCATATTCTAACTGCTCTCGGGCACGCTCCGGGGGAGGGTCTCCATATCTGTTCACTAAACCCTGAAGACACAAACTGCGAAGGTATCCTGGAGCATCAAGCCCCGGAGGAACAGGAAATTCGGGAAGATTGATTTTCCCCAATTCTAAATCTACTTGACACCGCTCAGCGATTAAAGAGGTGTTTTCTAAAGCCTGAGGACAATAAGAAAAATCTCTTTCCATCTCCTGCGGGGACTTAAAATAAAATTCTGCAGTGGGAAAGCGAAGCCTCTTGGGGTCATCCAGAGTGGTAGCAGTCTGGATAGCTAAAAGTACATCATGCACTGAAGCATCTTCCGCTTCTAAATAATGGCAGTCATTGGTGGCCACTATTTTGATATCATATTTATTACCTATCTCTAAAAGTGCCTGGTTAACTATTCTCTGCTCCGGGATTTTATTTTCCTGGATTTCCAGGAAAAAATTATCCTTTCCCAGGATTTCTGCATACTCCAGCGCAACTTTCTCTGCCTTTTCTCTTTCTCCGCTCAAAATTAAGCTGGGAATTTCTCCCGCAAGACACGCCGAAAGGCCGATTAAACCCCGAGAATGCTCCCGAAGGAGAGCTTTATCGATACGAGGTTTATAGTAAAAACCTTCCAGGAAAGCTTTACTCACCAGCTGCACTAAATTCTTATACCCTTCCTGATTTTCAGCCAAAAGAACCAGGTGATAAGCAGATTCAGCCCCCCGCACTACAGTTTTTTCAAACCGGCTCCCCGGCGCTACATAAACCTCGCAACCAATGATGGGTTTAATTCCTGCTTTTTTAGCCTGAGCATAAAAATCCACCACTCCATACATTACTCCGTGGTCGGTTATGGCTACTGCTTCCATCCCCTGGGATTTTACTTTATTCAGTAAATCATCAATCCGGATAGCCCCATCTAAAAGACTGTATTCACTGTGGAGATGTAAGTGGGAAAAACTCATTTTCACTCCTCACTAGAAAGTACTTTAATCAAAACATTCCTGGTCAATTCCGGGTCGGCCTGCCCCCGGGTCTCTTTCATTACCTGACCGATTAAGAACTGAAGGGCCTTTTCTTTGCCACTCAAGTAGTCAGCTACGCTCTGAGGATTTCTCTCGATGACGTCTCTGGCTATATTCTCCAGTTCTTTCTCATCGGTTATAAACGAAATTCCCCGTCGAGCGATGACTTCCCGAGCTCGAGCACCGGTAGCAAACATTTCCTCTAAAACACTTTTCGCTATAGTTCCACTGATTTCTTTTTTAGCCACCATCTTCAGTAGCTCAGCTAAATGTGCAGGGGTAATTTTCGCCTGAGAAATGGTGGCTCCTAACTCTCTCAAATTCTTAAAAACTTCCGTGGTTATCCAGTTACAAACCATCCGCGGTTCGTCAAAATCCCGCAGGGTATCTTCAAAAAAATCAGCTATTTCCTTATCCTGCACCAGGATTTCTGCTTCTCCCTGAGATAGTTCATATTCGGTCATAAATCTTTCTTCTCTTTCTAATGGTAACTCCAGAAGCTCTGATTTTATTTCCTCAATCATCTCTTCTTTAATAGAAAAAGGTAACAAATCCGGGTCGGGGAAATAACGATAATCTTCTGCTTCTTCTTTCCCTCGAGCAGAAACTGTTATTTCTTTTGCCTCATCCCAGTGGCGAGTCTCCTGAAAAATAGGTTTCCCTTCTTCTAACAATTTCTTTTGCCTTTCCACTTCGTAGCTCAGTGCCCGGTAAACAGCACGAAAAGAATTCATATTTTTAACTTCTACTTTAACTCCTAAAAGCGAAGAAGAAGAGAGAGAAATATTGGCATCACAGCGCAACGACCCCTCTTCCATATTACCATCGCTCACTCCCAGATAGCAAACTATATTGCGTAACATCATCAAGCAATCCCGAGCCTCTTCAGGTGAAGAAAGGTCGGGTTCGGTAACCATCTCCGCAAGAGGAATTCCACAGCGGTTACAATCCACCCCTGAAGTTCCGGGAGGAAGAGATACTCCTTCGTGAATCAATTTACCGGCATCTTCTTCTATGTGTACTCTTCTGATTCTCACTCTCTTTTTTACTCCCTGGCTGTAAAATTCCAAAAAGCCACCCACTCCGATAGGTAAATCATACTGGGAGATTTGATATCCCTTGGGTAAATCAGGATAAAAATAATTTTTACGGTGAAACACGCACTGAGGGAGAATCTGGGAATGGAGAGCCAAGGCTGCCCGGAGTGCTAATTCCACCACTTTCTGGTTGAGAACAGGAAGCGACCCCGGTAACCCCAGGCACACCGGGCAAACCAGGGTGTTAGGTTCTTTTCCAATGTAATCAGTACTACAGTGACAAAACATCTTTGCTTGAGTGAGCAACTGACAGTGGACTTCTAAACCAATGGTCGTAGTAAAATCACTCATTGTTATCCTCCTTAAACCCTGGAAAAGGAGAAGGGAGAGCCAGAAGTTTTTCTAAGAAAAGAGCCAATCCCAGTAGTTTCCCTTCCTCAAAAGGTCCTCCTATAATCTGTAACCCCACGGGAAGCCCTTCCTTATAGCCACAATTCAAGGACACAGAGGGAAGTCCAGCCATAGCTGAGGGTATGGTAAACACATCATTCAAATACATCTCGTAGGGGTCTTTAACTTCCTTCCCTAAAAAGAAAGGAAAAGAGGGAGTAGTAGGGGTAATTAAAAGATCACAGTTTTTTAAAGCTTCCTCAAAATCCTGTTTTATTAAAGTCCTCACCTTCATACCTTTTAAATAGTATTCATCATAGTATCCAGAACTTAAACAGTAAGTCCCCAGAATGATTCTTCTTTTCACCTCTTTACCAAAACCAAGAGTACGAGTTTTGAAATACATATCCTGTAGATTATCTCCCTCTACTCGCAGGCCATACATCACCCCATCATAACGAGCTAAATTAGAGCTTGCCTCCGCCGGTGCTACTATATAGTAAGATTCCAAGGCATAATCGGTATGAGGAAGAGAAACTTCTACTATCTCGATTCCTTCTCCCCTTAGCTTCTCTAAAGCCTCTTGAATTTTTTCTCCAATTGCTTTTTCTAATCCGGAAGGAAAATACTCCCGGGG
>DAOSVE010000056.1:0-11188 GCA_035593465.1 Candidatus Atribacteria bacterium
TTTATCTCCAGCATTATAGTTTTAATCTTTCTTATCTAATTTGCTTTTTAGTATTGTGCCGTAGGCTGTCTGTCTTTTCGGGGTTTATAAGGGGGCAAAGCTTTCTTATAGCCCTCACCCTAACCCTCTCCCTTCGAGGGCGAGGGAAAAAAGATGTAAAGCTCTCCCTTCGAGGGCGAGGGAAGGAATATGTGGGGTTCTTCCATTGAAGGCAAGGGAAGAAAAAGAAAGAGGATTATAAAGGGGGTCTCCCCTTTATAGTATTTGTAATGGATTTTGCGGTTAACTATAATTAAGCACTAGAAGTTATTATATGTCAGCTCGAGTTTAATAAAGCATGAAGAACCCGGTTTTGGAAAGGGGGTACATTATGACAAAGCGTCAAGTAATAAAGACGGTACTTGACCACGAAAAACCGCCCTATGTTCCCTGGTCTTTTGGTTTTACTAAAGAAGCAGCTGATAAGCTCATTGCCTATTATAATAGTAATTCCCATTGCTCAATTGGTTCTAAGGATGAGTTGGAAGATTTTGTTGGTAATCATCTTTTGAAATTAGGGAGCGATATCGGTTTTTTCGAAGACGTAGGACTAAACTTGGTACGAGATGTTTTTGGAGTAGTTTGGGACCGAAGCATAGATAAAGATATTGGTAATGTCCAAAAACCAGTGTTGTCTAAACCAAGCTTGCAGGGATACAAGTTTCCTAATCCTCTAGACCAACGTTTTTTCCAGGATATCCCGGAAAAAATTCAGCGCTATCCCGATAGATTTCGGGTATTTCAGATCGGTTTTTCGTTATATGAACGAGCCTGGACCTTGAGGGGTATGGAACAACTTATGATGGATTTCTATGACTATCCTGATTTTGTGCATGAGCTCTTGCACACTATAGCTGACTATAACATTACTCAGGTAAAAGAGGCTATGAAGTATGACATAGATGCTGTATACTTCGGCGATGATTGGGGACAGCAACGGGGGTTGCAAATGGGGCCAAAGTTGTGGAAGGAGTTTATCTATCCGGAATTACGTCGAATGTATGGAAGTGTTAAACAAGAAGGGAAGTATGTATTTATTCATTCGTGCGGTGATGTAGATGAATTATTCGATGATTTGATAGAAATAGGGGTGGACTGCTTTAATCCTTTTCAGCCAGAAGTTATGGATATCTTCCAATTAATAGAAAAATACCGGAGTCGCTTGAGTTTTCACGGCGGGCTTTCTACTCAGCAAACTCTTCCCTACGGCACTCCCCAAGATGTAGTCCGGGAAACAAGGCGTCTTATAGATATGGGACGTTCAGGAGGATATATCCTTGCTCCCGCTCATGATGTAGAAGGAGATGTTCCTCTTCCCAACATGCTGGCCTTTATCGAAGAGACTCAGAAGCAAATATAATCTCATCAATTTTATTTAGTTCAAATAGTTTTCATCTTTCTTCCCCCAACCTCTCCTGTCAGGGGCGAGAGAAAAAAAGAGAAATTCAAGTAGCAAAGTAATAAAAAGAAAACCCGCCATGATAGCGAGATGTAGCTTCTCCAGCGTAATTCAGTTTTTGTTCCTGGTTTTCATCTTGCATTGTAGATTTCTCTGTATATTCCTCGCAATAGCCAAATGAGGCTCAGACCTTGTTTAACGGGCTTTGTGTGATGTTACAACCTTAGAAAATTACCCCTTGACAATTGTGTTATATTAGACCGAGGGTGTTGGAATGAAAGCGTTATTAGCTTTGGAAGATGGAAAAATTTTCCAGGGTTATGCTTTTGGCGTAGAGGGAGAAGCAGAAGGGGAAGTAGTTTTCGATACCGGCATGATCGGTTACCAGGAGCTTCTCACTGACCCTTCTTTTCGGGGCCAAATCGTAACCATAACTTATCCTCTCGTTGGTAATTACGGTCTCAACTCTCAAGATTCAGAATCTTCCCGTCCTCAAGTAGAATCTCTAATTGTTAGAGAAAAAAGCACTATGTATAGTAACTGGAGAGGAGAAGAAACCTTAGAGGAATATTTTAAACGCCATAATTTGCTAGGATTGGAAAGAATAGACACTCGAGCTCTTACCAAGCATATCCGGGAGAAGGGAGCCTTGCGGGGGGTAATCTCCACCCGGGATTTAGATCCCGCCTCTTTAGTAAAAAAAGCTAAAAAAGTTCCATCAATAGTGGGCCAGGATTTGGTTAAAAAAGTTACTGCTTCTGCACCTTATGTGTGGCAAGAGAAAGGAAAATTTAACATTCTGGTTGTGGATTGTGGAGTGAAGTTTAGCATATTAAGAGAACTAGCTAAAAGAGATTGTCGAGTGGTAGTTTATCCTGCTACTTCCTCAGCGGAAGAAATTATAAGAGAAAAACCTCAAGGAGTGGTCATCTCTAATGGTCCGGGAGACCCCGCTGCTCTTTCTTACCTTGTAGAATTGGTAAGAAAAATAATAGGGAAATTTCCTATTCTGGGGATATGCATTGGTCATCAGATAATGGCTCAAGCAGTGGGAGGGAAAACTTCTAAACTAAAGTTTGGCCATCATGGAACTAACCATCCGGTTAAAGATTTACGCTCCGGCTGGGTAGCCATGACCACTCAAAATCATAGTTTTGTTGTTGCCCCCGATACTTTACCTCCAGAGATAGAAATTACCCATATTAATCTCAATGATTTTACCCTGGAGGGAATGAAACATAAATATCTACCCTTTTTCTCGGTGCAGTTTCATCCTGAGGCTCACCCTGGTCCTCACGATACTACCTATCTTTTTGATGAGTTTATAAAAATGGTGGAGGATAATCTTGGCTAAAAGAGAAGATATCCAGAAAATTCTGATTATTGGTTCTGGTCCTATAATAATTGGCCAAGCCTGTGAGTTTGACTATTCAGGAGTCCAGGGGTGTAAAGCGCTAAAAAGTGAAGGTTATGAAGTAGTTTTGGTGAATAGCAATCCCGCTACCATTATGACCGATCCGGAAATGGCTGACCGTACCTACGTTGAGCCTTTAGTTCCTGAAGTCTTAGAAAAGATTATAGAACGGGAACGACCTGATGCTTTGCTTCCTACGTTAGGAGGACAGACTGCCCTAAACTTAACCGTGCAACTGGAAGAGCGAGGAGTATTAGATAAGTGGGGAGTAAAAGTTTTAGGTGCCTCTCCTCAGGCTATTAAAAAAGCAGAAGACCGCCGGCTTTTTAAAGAATCTATGACTAAAATAGGGATAGAAGTTCCTCGGAGTGGTCAAGCATACAGTTTAAAAGAAGCAATAGAAGTGGCTAAAGAAATAGGGTTTCCTCTGATAATAAGGCCTAGTTTCACCCTGGGAGGAACAGGGGGAGCTATTGCTTATAATATTGAGGAATTTGAAGATTTAGCTCAAAAAGCCCTGGATAGCAGTATGATTCGAGAAATATTGATTGAAGAATCAGTAATGGGATGGAAAGAATTTGAGCTGGAAGTAATGAGAGATGCTAAAGATAATGTAGTGGTTATCTGTTCCATTGAAAATTTCGACCCTATGGGAATACATACTGGTGATAGTATAACTGTGGCTCCTGCTCAAACATTAACTGACCGGGAATATGAGTTGATGCGAGATTTAGCTATCAAAGCCATAAGAGAGATTGGAGTTGATACCGGGGGTTGTAACATTCAATTTGCCGTTAATCCCCAAAATGGTCGAATGGTAATTATCGAAATTAATCCCCGGGTTTCTCGTTCCTCAGCTCTGGCTTCTAAAGCTACGGGTTTCCCTATTGCTAAGATTGCTGCTAAGCTAGCTATAGGTTATACTCTGGATGAGATTCCCAACGACATTACTCGTAAAACTCCGGCTTCTTTTGAGCCGGCTATAGATTATTGTGTGGTGAAAATCCCCCGTTTTACTTTTGAGAAATTTCCTGAGACTGAACCATGGTTGGGAATTTCTATGAAGAGTGTAGGAGAAACTATGGCCATTGGGCGTAATTTTAAAGAGGCCCTTCAAAAAGGGCTTCGCTCTCTGGAGATTGGAAAGTGTGGCTTAGAGGATGTTAAGAATTGGGAAAGTTTATCCAAAGTAAAGAGACAAGAGATATTACGGGAAAGATTAGCTAAACCCAATGCTGAGAGAGTCTTTTATATGAAGATGGCTATTAAAGAAGGTTTAAGCACTGAAGAAATTTATGATTTAACTAAAATTGACCCCTGGTTTATCCACGAGATAAGTGAAATAGTGGAGATGGAAGAGGGACTTAAAGGGGTAAGGGATTGGAAAAATTTAGAACCAGAGTTGATTAAAAGAGCCAAAGAATTTGGTTTCTCTGACCGGCAGTTAGCCGGATTTTGGAATACTAAAGAGGAAGAGATAAGGAAGTGGCGAAAAGAAAAAGGAATAGAGGCAGTTTATAAACAAGTAGATACCTGTGCTGCTGAATTTCCTGCCGAAACTCCTTATTATTATTCTACTTATGAAGAAGAATGTGAGGCTAACCCCTCAAATAGAGAAAAAGTGGTTATTTTGGGAGCAGGGCCCAATCGGATAGGGCAGGGGATTGAATTTGATTATTGTTGTGTTCATGCTACCTGGGGTTTGAGAGACTTAGGTTATGAAACTATAATGGTAAATAGTAATCCGGAAACGGTAAGTACTGATTATGACACTTCAGACAAATTGTTTTTCGAGCCAGTATATTTGGAAGATGTTCTTAATGTGGTAGAAAAAGAAAATCCTCAGGGGGTAATACTGCAGCTGGGAGGGCAAACTCCTCTTAATTTGGCCAAAGACCTGGAAAGAGCAGGAGTTAAAATTTTAGGAACTTCTCCAGAAAGTATTGATATAGCTGAGGACCGGGACCGATTTAAGGAGTTGGTAGATAAAATTGGACTAAAACAGCCCCGTAGTGGAATAGCTACCTCCTTTGAAGAAGCTCATTTAGTCGCTTCTCAAATTGGTTACCCGGTTATGGTGCGTCCCTCCTATGTTTTAGGAGGAAGGGCAATGAAAATAATTTATAGTGAAGAAGAATTGAAAGACTTTGTCTCTCAGGCAGTAGAAGTATCTGCCGGGCATCCTATTTTAATTGATAAGTTTTTAGAAGATGCGATAGAATTAGATGTTGATGCCATCAGTGATGGGGAGATTACCATTATTGCCGGTATAATGGAACATATTGAAGAAGCAGGTATTCACTCTGGAGATAGCGCCTGTGTTATACCTCCTTTTTCTCTAAGTGATGAAATTGTCGAAAAAGTAAAACAGATTACTTATACTTTAGCTCGAGAGCTAAAAGTGATAGGGCTTATGAACGTTCAGTATGCGGCTAAAGATGACGAAATTTTTGTTTTAGAAGTAAATCCTCGTGCTTCTCGTACTATTCCTTTTGTGAGTAAGGCTACGGGGGTACCTTATGCTCGTCTGGCCTCTCAAGTAATGGCGGGGAGGAAATTACGGGAAATTGGCTTAACTCAAGAAGTCAAGATAGATTACTTTGCAGTTAAGGAAGTAGTTTTTCCCTTCCGGCGTTTTTCTGGGGTAGACCCGGTATTAGGCCCGGAAATGCGCTCTACCGGGGAAGTGATGGGGATAGATAGCGATTTTGGCATGGCCTTTGCTAAATCCCAGATTGCTGCTCAATCTCGCCTACCTTTGGAGGGGACAGTATTCATTAGTGTTAAGAACCGAGATAAGAGAGGAATAATTTTTATAGCTAAAAAACTTCGAGATTTAGGTTTCAAGATCGTGGCCACCCGAGGAACAGCTAAAGTCCTGAGTAATAATGGTATCCCGGTAGAGGTGGTAGCAAAAGTAGGCGAAGGACGTCCCAATGTGGTAGATGTGATTAAAAACCGGGAAATAGACCTGATCATTAACACCCCTTCGGGAGGACGAGCTCAGTTAGAGAGTAGTATTATTCGCAAAGAAGCAATTATTCGCGATATTCCTTTTGTTACCACTCTCTCAGGAGCAGAAGCTACGGTTTACGCTATAGAGCGTCTCAAATCTGGCTCTGTAGCTGTTAAATCTATTCAGGAATATCATCAAGAAATTTTTGAGAGACAGGGTATTACTCTTACTATGAGGAAAGATTGATGCTTGAAGCCGACGTTAGTCTTTTGAAGACAATACTTATAAGAGCCTTAAATATTGCTATTATTATAGGTGTCTCTTATTTTATTCTGTCTATAAGCGAGAGATTGATAAGAAGGCTCTTGACCTGGGGAGACAAATATACTGGTCGGCGAGAGGTTGCCCGCCGACTCAATACTTTAGTTCCTTTACTGCGAAGTCTGTTGAAATATGTGATTATTTTTTTTGCTGCTATTTTAATTCTTAGGCAGTTAGGAGTTGATGCTACGGCAATTCTGGCTGGAGCGGGAATTGTAGGTGTTGCCGTGGGTTTTGGTGCTCAAACTCTAGTCAAGGATATTTTAACCGGTGTTTTTCTCCTTCTGGAAGACAGTATTTCAGTAGGAGATACAGTACAAATTGGTGACATTAGCGGTACGGTAGAAGATATAGGGTTGCGGGTGACCCGCATTCGTCCTTTTTCTGGAGCTCTTATTATTATCCCTAATGGAGAGATTTCTCGTATTGCCAATTATAATCGAGGTTTTACCCGGGCTATTGTAGAGATAAGGATAGCATATGAAGCAGATATAGACCGGGCTACAAGTATTTTAGAAGAAATAGCAAAAAAATATCATGAGGAACACCCGGAAAAGATTTTAGAGCCAGCTGCTGTCCATCGAATAGTTCGTTTAGATTCTTCCGGTGTAGTTTTAAGATTGGTACTCAAGGTGGCTCCCAATAAACATTGGGATGTAGAAAGGGACATGCTCTATTTAATAAAGAAAACTTTTGACCAGGAGAACATAGAAATTCCTTATCAAAAACATATTGTATATATAAAGGAGCCTTAAGTTCTATGTTATCTTGCAAAACCTCTAAAATTCGGCAATAACAGGTCTCTTTTATTTACCTCTTACACTTCTCTTTTGACTTTTCTTTCCCCTTCTTCGAAGTCATTTCTTCTCTTCTGGAGAGAAGAATCCGTATTTTTCCTCGTCCTTCCTGTGAAAACTCTACATATTCTTTTTATTACCTTCTCGCTCCCTTCAGGGGGAAAATAAAAGGGAAATACTGCAAGAGATGGAAAGAAGGAGATATAAGGGTTGGGATGAGTATTATCCTAAATTTCTCAGTAATATGGTAATATAAATATACCGAGATATTAAAGGAAACTGTAGAAGCAAGAAGCAAATTTTATTTCCTAAAGGAGGTAAGGGGGATTTGGACTTAAATTTATTAGTGGGGGGAGAAGCGGGACAAGGAGTACAAACTGTTTCTGGAGCTTTATCCACTATTTTACAAAGAAGCGGATATTTCGTTTTTTCTATTGAAGATTATCAATCTCGGATAAGAGGAGGACATAGCTTTACCCAGGTTCGCTTTTCTAACATCCCCTGTCGAGCAGCATTAAAAATGGTGGATATCCTGATCTGCCTTAATGAGGAAACTTACGAGCTGCATCGGGAAAGGGTAAAAGAGGGGGGATGGATTTTAGGCGCGGTAAAAAAGGAAGAAGGTGCTCCTTCTTTTCATCTCATACCTTTAAATTTTGAAGAAATTGCTAAAGAGGTAGGGAACAAGATTTTTGCTAATGTTGTTGCTATAGGTGCTATATTAGGTATTTTAGGATTGGATTTTAAAATTGCTGATAATTATTTAGAGGAAAATTTTGCCCGGAAAGGGAAAGAAATAGTAGAGAAGAATAAGCAAGCTTTAAAACGAGGCAGAGATGAAGTAATTCCCTATTTTTTTTCCTCGCTAATAGAGGGAACTAAAAGAGAAAAAATTCCTCTTTTAGTCTTGGATGGAAATCAGGCTTTAGGCTTAGGGGCTTTATTAAGCGGCTGCCAGTTTTATAGTGCTTATCCTATGACTCCTTCTACGGGAATTTTGAACTTTCTTTCCTCTCGGGCCCAGGATTATGGAATAGCAGTGGAGCAAGCAGAAGATGAAATTTCGGCTATTAATATGGCTATTGGTGCTTCCTATGCTGGAGCTCGAGCTATGACGGGAACATCAGGAGGTGGTTTTTGTCTGATGAGTGAAGGTTTGGGGCTGGCGGCTATGACGGAAACTCCCTTAGTGGTAGTAGATGCTCAGAGACCTGGTCCTAGCACTGGTTTGCCCACTCGAACTTCGCAAGGAGATTTAGAGTTTGTGCTCCACGCTTCCCACGATGAATTCCCTCGGTTTGTTTTTGCACCTCGTGAGCCCCAAGAGGCTATTAACTTGGTAATTAGGGCTTTTAATTTGGCAGAAAAATACCAAGTGCCAGTCATTATTTTAAGTGATCAATATCTGGCTGATTCCAAATGGACTTATGAGAATCTAGAAGTAAGAGAAAGACCAGATGTTCCTCAATTTTCTTCGTTTCCTCTTCCTTATCGACGTTACCTTATATCTCCTTCAGGTGTTTCTCCTCGAGCCATTCCGGGATTAAGTAAGGCATTGGTAGTGGCAGACAGCGATGAGCATGATGAATTTGGGCATCTCACCGAAGATTTAAGCTTGAGGGTGGAAATGCACCAGAAGAGGATGAGAAAAAAAGAAACAATGAAAGAAGAAGTTCGCCTCCCTTATTACGAAGAAGGAAAAGATTTAACTTTAGTTGGTTGGGGTTCTACTTGGGGAGTGATAAAGGAAGTACAAGAGAGACTTAGAATGGAGGGAATAGATAGTGGCATAATTCACTTCAGTGAAATTTATCCTCTTCCTCTAAAAATAGAAGAGCTTTTCGGTCATACTTCTCGTCCAATAGTGATAGAGAATAATTATGGAGGGCAATTAGCTAATCTTTTAGAAGGAGAGCTTCATTTGCCTTTTCCTCTCAGAATCAATAGCTACGATGGGAGGCCTTTTTTGGTGGAAGAATTGCTTCTAAAAGTTAAGGAGGTAGGGAAAAATGAGTAACTCCTTTGATAGTCAGATAGAAATTGCCTGGTGTCCAGGTTGTGGGAATTTTGGGATTTTAAGAGCTCTAAAAGGAGCGCTCACAGAGCTAGAGTTTTCCCCGGAAGAGGTAGTTTTGGTTTCTGGAATCGGTCAGGCAGCTAAGTTACCTCATTATATAGCGGTAAATGTGTTTAATGGGTTGCACGGGAGAAGCATTCCTGTGGCTTTGGCGATAAAAACGGTGAACCCCCGGCTTCTCGTAATAGCAGAATCAGGAGATGGATGTATGTATGGAGAAGGGGGGAATCATTTTCTCCATGCTCTGCGACGAAATCCGGATATTACAGTAATTGTGCATGATAACCAGGTTTACGGTCTAACTAAGGGGCAGGCTTCTCCTACTTCAGAAGAGGGATTTGTTTCTAAAGCTCAGCCCTGGGGAAATATATCTACTTCTTTAAACCCTTTGAGCCTGGCTATTTCTCAGGATGCCAGTTTTGTAGCCCGGGGGTTTTCTGGGGATGTAGACAGGTTGAAAGAAATTATAAAAGCAGCTCTCACCTGGAACGGTTTTTCCCTGGTGGATGTTTTGCAACCGTGTGTGACTTTTAATCGGGTTAATACCTTTGCTTGGTATAAAGAGAGAGTTTATTATTTAGAAGATAGCTATCAGCCGGAAGATAGAATTAGAGCTCTGGAAAAGAGCTTAGAGTGGGGAGATAAAATCCCCTTAGGGGTGATATATCGGCACCAACGACCAACTTTCCAGGATAAAATATACTCCCGGATTGAAAAAGAAGACCTCATTTACCGGGGTATAGATTTCGATGATTTACTCTCTAGAGAATTAAAGCTGTTTGTTTGAGCTATTTGGTTAAGCTTTTTGCTGTAAGTATAGCTCCCGACTTTGCAGTTTCTACTGATTTTTATTCATTTCGAAGTCACAAACCCGGTAAATATAGACATCTGTTTTTTCTAAAAATGGAGTATTAAGTTCGGGAAGTCAGATACATCTGACTTCCCGAACTTAGATTATTTCAAACTCTCAGCGCATTTTACTACCATAACCGGTAAGCAGGTTTTCTTTATTACTCCGATAGTGACGCTACCTAAAAATATGCTTGCTAAACCAGTTCTTCCATGGGTTCCCATAACTATAAGATTTACTCCATTTTCTTCAGCGAATTTGGCTATTTCTTCTGCTGGTTCTCCCACTGCTACTTCTAATGCTGGTTCTTCAACGAGAGAGTAATTTCCGGCATTTTTTTGAAACTCTTCTCTCGTATCATTCTGGATGTTGAGCATAACGTTCTCCCAGGGGTTGCCAGGCTGAGAAGTGAGGGCATTAACCTCAGCCAGAGTTAGAACGTGGAGAATGGTTATCTTTGCTCCAAATTTTTCTGCTAAAGAAGCAGCATTTTCCAGAGCTAAGTCGGAAAAGGGAGAAAAATCAGTAGGCACCAAAATATGGGAAATTTCCATATTTTTCCTCCTTTGGTAACTTTTCTTTAAGCTTAACCTATTTTTGCTAAAAAGAGAAGATGGGTTCTATGTTTTCTAATGATATTTGTTCAAAAATTTTTAGAAGGATACTATCATGCAATAACAACCCATGAAGTTCATATTTCTTAACAAGATTTTTAATTTTTACTACAAAATTATCATGTGGTCTGATTGCAAATAGCGTTTTAATAGAGCCAGCAATATGGAGTATTGAGAGCCAGCAGCGCGGAGAAAGAGGACCACCGTAAGGTAGCCCTCTTTTCTTAGGATAATTTGGACCGCATGGAATTTTTCCCTTGAATCACGATGTGATAAGACTGGGCATCGATACGATCTGTGATTGCCTCAGCAGCTACCGGAATAGGAATCTGATCCAACCATTCAGCTGGTTCAAATTGGGAAACTACGATAGTCGAGCAGGTTGTCGCTCTGCGATCAATAATTGAAAGCAACATTTGAGTTTCTTCCTCTGTGATAGGAAAGAGAAGCCATTCATCTATAATATAGTATCCCGCAAAACTGATTAAAATATTAAAACTTTTAAAAAGTAAATTATATCGAAAGTCAAAAACTCAAGGTTGTTATGCTGGAGTATTTTATCTCCAGCATTATAGTTTTAATCTTTTTTATCTAATTTGCTTTTAAGTATTACGCCGTAGGCTGTCTGTCTTTTGGGGGGTTATAAGGGGGTAAAGCTTTCTTATAACCTTCACCCTCACCCTAACCCTCTCCCTTCGAGGGCGAGGGAAGGAATATGTGG
>DAOSVE010000057.1:0-11111 GCA_035593465.1 Candidatus Atribacteria bacterium
TTTCAAATTTGAATACGGACACACCTGCGCGCCCTCCCGCTTCATATGTGCTACTTGTAGAAGGCTTTGATAAGGAAATTTCTTGAGAATCCTTCTTGGATCTGATTGTGACCGACATGCTTGGAGCCTTAATTGCTTCTTCCATTTTTTCTCCTTTTATCAAAAAGCGGTTTTGTTCTGATCACAAATAAATTGTATTATTGCTTTTCATAATAACATATTATTTTTATTGTTGCAAGTATCTCTAAAATGATATAGTTCCCTTGACAGAGTTTATAAGGGATGCTATATTTATTTTAAAAGTTGCTGATATATTAGATATTAGATGTCACAAAGAAGGAGGAGGTGATGTTTTTTCTGACTGACATTTGGTTTAAAAAGAGAAGCTTTAATTTTTTAGAAATCTTGAGAAAGGAATGAGCAAATTGAGAAAATTTCTTATGCTTGCCTTGGTATGCGTTCTGTTTTTGAGTGTTTCGGGGGTTGTTTGGGCTCAAGCATGGCCAGAAAAGGAGGTAGAAATAATTATTCCCTGGGAAGCAGGGGGAGCCACCGATGTATTGTATAGAGCAGTTGCTAAGTATTTTCCCAAATATGCTAATGGCAAACAATTAATTATTAAGAATGTGCCTGGAGGAGGATCGGCTATAGGTTATGGTGAAGGCGCCAAAGCTAGACCTGATGGTTATACTCTGGTTGCTGCTGTTAACCCTGTTATTACCAGAGCATTAATGGGGCCTGCTCCTTATCATCCTATTGAAAGTTTTGATCCAGTATGTCTGCTGGTAAATAATCCCTGCTATATACTGGTAAATAGTAAATTAAAAAAATGGAACAGTCTTTCCGAGCTGGTTGAGTATGTCAGGGAAAACCCGGGAGTGGTAACGGTAGGTAACAGCGGTGCTGGTGGTGGTAATCATTTGGTGGCATTGAGTTTTGAGAATGCTTTTGATCTGAAGTTCATTCATGTACCCTTTGATGGCGGAGGTCCTTCTGTTAATGCTTTACTTGGAGGGCATATTGATACAGTAGTAGCTTCTTCTCCTGAGGGTTTCCCTAATGTGGAAGCCGGTGAGCTGGAAATGCTTGCAGTTTTTGCTGAAGAGCGACTTGAGAAATTTCCCCAATTTCCCACAGCTCAAGAACAAGGTTATGACTTTACGGCATTCATGTGGAGGGGTGTGGTAGTTCCCAAAGGAGTAGATCCTGAAATTGTAGAACAGATTGCTGAAGTTTTTAAGGCAGTGCTGGAAGACCCTGATTTTCAGAAGGATGCCGAAAACTTAGGACAAAATGCGCTATATCTTGGCCCAGAGGAGTTCGGAAAACACCTTGTTTCGGAGTTTGAGCGTTACCAAGAGATTATCACCAAATATGGGCTAGGAGAATTTTACAAATGAGCTTACAGTGTCTACAGTGTCCCCTCGCAGGAGGGGACACTGAGGAGGTATCGCAAAATGGGGAAAGCTGATATTATAATTGGATTTTCACTTTTGTTTGTTTCGGGGTTTCTTCTAATAGAGGCGATGGGGCTTCCTCAAAGCCACGTGGGTATAAGTCCTGGTTTGTTTCCCGCTATTGCTCTGGGGGGTTTGATGGTTTTGAACCTATTTTTAATTTTAAGGGGATTGAAACAAAGAAGGGAAAAGGCGCAGTCTTATTCTGCTTCTTTAAACTTAAATTTCGAAAAAATTAAGAAAATCGCGATTTTTGTGGCCTTTGCCTGGCTGTATATTTTTCTTTTACCTCTTCTCGGATTTGTTTATGCATCAGGAATTTTTTTCTGGGCGATTTTTATTCTTGCCGGAGTAAATCAATGGGGTAAAGCTTTAATCCTTTCTTTTGGGTCGAGTATCATAATGTACTTCGTTTTTTATCGAATTTTTATGGTCGCTTTACCTCGACCTGCTTTACCAATTCCCTATCCTTTTTGAGATAGATATTTCTGGAGGTAGAAAATGGATGTCATTCAGATAAGCCTTTTGGAGGGATTGAGACAAATTCTTGACTTTCAGACTCTCTTGTATATTTTTGGAGGAGTGGTTTTCGGCTTTATAGTTGGTGCTTTGCCCGGGCTTTCAGCTTCAACTGGTATTGTTCTCGTTTTACCTCTTGTTTATCATATTCCAGCTGCGGAAGCGGTAATGATTATGCTCGGAATATATGGAGGAACTATGTTCGCTGGTTCCATACCTGCAATTTTGATTCGTACGCCCGGAACTCCTTCTGCTGCCGCTACTGTCCTTGACGGTTATCCCATGGCCCAGAGAGGAGAAGCAGGTCTTGCTCTTTCAACTTCTGCTATTGCTTCTTTTGTAGGGAGCCTGCTCAGTGCAGTAGCTCTTTTCTTGATTGCTCCGCAAATTGCCAGGGTAGCACTCAAGTTTGGCCCACCAGAATTTTTTTCTCTGGTGGTTTTTGGCCTCACCGTTATTGCTAGTGTAACCGGAAAAGATGTCATTAAAGGTTTAATCTCTGCTCTGCTGGGGCTCTTTCTAGGTACTATGGGAATGGATCCCATATCGGGTTATTCCCGATTTACTTTTGGTTCTTATGCTCTTGAAGGAGGCTTACCGCTTTTGCCGGTGATGATTGGTCTTTTTGCGGTTTCTCAAGTGTTGAGAGACATAGAGGAGGCAGGAGTAACTTACCAGGTGATTAATAAAATAGGACGAATTTGGCCTTCCTGGGAAGAACTGAAAAGAATTTTAGGGGCTTCTCTCTTTGGATCAACGCTGGGTACATTAATTGGCGCGATTCCCGGTATTGGTGGTTCAATAGCCACTTTTTTAGCATATGGTCAATATCGCAAGTTCTCCAAGAGAGGAGAAGAGTTCGGTAGTGGAGTATTAGAGGGAGTTGCTGTTCCAGAAGCAGCTAATAATGCCACAACTGGAGGAGCTCTTATTCCCCTTTTAACTCTGGGTGTTCCGGGAGATATTGTTACCGCGGTGATGCTGGGGATTCTAATTCTTTTTGGAGTGAATCCTGGACCCATGCTCTTCCGGGAACAACCTGAAGTAGTTAATAGGCTTTTTGCATCCATGTTCGTGATTGCTTTTTTTATTTTAGTGTTGGGGTTGTTTGGAGCGCGATTTTCTCCAAAAATACTCGCCATTCCCAAAAAAATTCTTTCTCCTTTAGTACTTTTGTTATGTATAGTTGGGGCTTATGCAGATAGTTCAAGTACTTTTGGAATTACAGTTGCTCTGGTATTTGGAGTGATGGGTTATTTTATGGAAAAGTTTGATTTTCCAGTGGCTCCATTGCTTATCAGTATGATTCTTGGTCCTATTGCTGAAGGAGAATTAGGTCGGAGTCTTCTGATTTCAAGGGGTGACTGGTCAATACTCTTTGTTCGTCCTATTTCGCTTTGTTTTTTAATTCTGGCAGGATTATCGCTGTTCTTTGCCTTTCGAAAAAAAGATTAGAAAGAGGTGGAGACTATGTTAGAGAAAAATAATCTGGATTCTTCCGTAAAGCAGGAGATTCAAGAAAAGTTAGTTCGTCTTCGCAAGCTTATAGAAGGAAAAAATTTGGAGGCCTTACTTTTAAAAAGGCATGTAAATTTCAGTTGGTTGACTGCCGGTGGGACTAATGTCCTCTGTATGGCTCAAGATACTGGAGTGAGTAGCATCTTGGTTACTGATGACAGAAGCTATGTTATAGTCAGCAATATTGAGGCCCCCCGGATGAAGGAGGAAGAGAAAGTAGTTGCAAAAGGGTTTGAACTTGTGGAGTATCCCTGGTATGAAGGAAATGAAATGAAAATTGTGCGAGAAATCTGCGGAGAAGGTAGTATTGGTTGTGATATTGCTTTTCCAGGAACGCAAGATTTATCAGGAGAAATTAATCGCTGTCGTTATCAGCTTCTGGAAACAGAAAAGGAACGTTATCTCTGGTTAGGTAAGGAAGTTTCCTGGACACTCGAAGAAGTACTGTGTAGTTTGCATCCTGGTGTGCTTGAATCGGAGGTAGCTGCAGAAATTGCTCTCAGACTCTGGAAGAAAAGGATTGAACCTATTGGACTCCAGGCAGCTGCTGATGAACGTGCTTATTGGTTTCGCCACCCGGTAGCCTTTCGAAACCCGGCTAAAAAGTTATTATTGGCAAGCGTCATGGCTAGATATGGTGGTTTGGTAACCACGGCAACCCGCATGGTTTATTTTGGAACACCTTCGCCAGAATTCTTGAAACAATATCATGATAATGTACGCATCGAATGCGAGATGATCGCTCTCTCAAGACCTGGTAACAAAGCTGTACTCCCCCTTCAAAGGGCAGTGGAGCTCTATAAAGAACTGGGCTATCCTGAGGAGTGGAAACATCATCATCAAGGAGGAGCAATGGGGTACTTGCCTCGAGATTATCGGGTAGATTTTGAGTGCCAGGAAAATATTCTCGAAAACCAAGCTTTTTGCTGGAATCCATCTATAGCTGGTACTAAGTCTGAAGATGGCTTTATTTCTACTTCTCATGGTCCGCTATTTATAACTTACCCGGTACGTTTTCCGGTTTTTAGTCTGGAAGTGGGAGATTTTCATTTTGAACGACCAGATTTACTTGTACTCTAAGGAGAGTAAGCTATGGGCCATAAGCGAATAGGATTTGCAATTGTTGGTTACGGTCTTGCTGCCAAACTTCACGCTCAAGCTCTTACTCAGCTTGATGAGGCGAAACTAATAGCTATAGTGGGTAGGAACATTGAAAAAGCTTCTGAACTGGCTAAAAACTTTGGAGTAGAAGCTCTTTCCCTCGATGAAGCTTTGAAGAGGGAAGACATTCAAGCTTTTATTGTAACTACCCCTACAGGTAGTCACCTTGAAGTAGTGAGAGAAATCGCTCCTCGTGGTAAACACCTTTTAGTGGAAAAACCCCTGGAAAGCAACTTACGGCGTACTGATGAGTTGATTCGAACTTGCGAGGAAGCAGGGGTTATCCTGGGTGCTGTTTTTCAGCATCGCTATGATGATGCTTCTCTTATGCTCAAAGAGTATAAAGATAAAGGCCTTCTGGGTAGGGCAGCAATGGGAAGTGCTTATGTTAAGTGGTATCGGTCGCAGGAGTATTATGATGCTCGCTCTTGGAGAGGACGCGTAGAAACTTCCGGTGGTGGAGCACTTGCTATTCAGGCTTCACATAGCATAGATCTTTTACTCTGGTTTTTAGGTGAACCTGAGAAAGTATGTGGTTTTATGAATACTCTGGCTCATACGGGAATAGAAGTTGAAGATGCAGCAGTGGTTTCTATTCAGTTTAAAAATGGAGCTCTGGGTAGCATTGAAGCTAGCACAGCTACGTATCCTGGTTTTCCAGAGAGACTGGAGCTCCATTTTGAGCGAGGAAGTGCCATCATTGAAGGAGGTAAAATAGTTTACCTCAACACTCTTTCTGAGAAAATACCGGTTATAGAGCGAGGACAGAGTGGTCTATCTGGAGCAAGCGACCCTGCTGGTGTGGATATTCAGCCTTTTGTAAGAATGCTCCAGGACTTTGTTAATGCTCTGAGAGAAGGCAAGAATCCCCCCCTGGATGGTCGAGAAGGAAGAAAAGCAGTGGAGCTGATTGAGGCAGTACGAATATCTGCTCTGGAGAGCAGAGTGGTAGAACTTCCTCTTTAACAAGATGTGGGTTATCCTATCATGGTTTAGTGTAGAGCGCTTCCAGGTATAAAGTAGTGCAATGTATATATTAGATACGAATATAAATAATGCTGCTTTGTACCTGATAAAAATAAAATAAAGGAGGAGTGGGTAGTATGACTGAGGGATGTTTAAAAGGGGTATTTGTACTGGTGGTACTGCTTGTTCTGGTTTTAGGGATGACTTCCCTTGCTTTCGGGGAGGTAATTCTTAAAGTGGGGAGTCCCTTCGAAGAAGGTCATATCTTGGTAGAGGCGGCAACAAGGTTCAAAGAACTTCTTGAAGAGCGAAGTGAGGAAAGATTACAGGTAGAGCTACAGATAGCTCAAGCTTCAGAGGAGGAGGTAAACACCCAGTGTTCGGAAGGAGTAATTGATCTTCAGTTTAATGGAGGCCGGCCGGTGGAAGTATTTGCTCCGCAATACTTCTTCTTCAACGCACCTTATGTTATCAAAGATTACGATCATTTTCTGAGAGTATGGAACGGTCCTCTTGGCGAAAAAGCCAAGGAGCTGGTACTTCAAAATGGCAATATGTTCTGTTTGGGTACGGTGTACCGTGGTTTCCGGCAAATGACTTCACTTAATCCTATCAGGACCCTCGAAGACCTGGTGGGTTTAAAACTGCGCCTTCCGGTAATCAAAACCTGGATTGCAGTTTGGGAGTCATTAGGAGTTGAGCCGGTGCCAGTTCCACTTCCAGAGCTGTATCAGGCACTTAAAGAAAGGAAAGCCGAAGCTTCAGAAGGAGATCTTCCCCAGATATATTCCTTCAAACTGTATGAAGTTCAAAAGTATCTGGGAATTACTAATCATCTGGTTGGTGTGGGCTGGATAGCTATGAACCGGAATTCCATGGAACAACTTTCTCCCGAAGATCAGGACCTGGTTAGGGGATGTGTTGAGGAGGCCTGTCAGTGGGCCACGGAAAAGATTAAAACTGGCGAAAGCGACTTGCTTGCAGAATTACAGGAACTTGGTATGGAAATTGTTTATCCTGATGCGGATGCCATAAGGGAGAAAGCCAAGCCAGCTATTGAAGAACTGTTTGTTACTGAGTGGCCGGTTACCACTTGGGAAGAGGTGCTTGCTCAATAAGTATTCGGCGGAGCAGGTTGCTCCGACTTGCTCCGCTTCCTGTCTGTTGATTTATATTGCAGTTATGGTTCTCAGCTTCCTTCTGTGTTCCGAAAATTTCAAATTAAATCTTGAACTTTTTGCCAGGTTTGATAAAATTAGAATGTGATATATCAGGTATTACATTTCACAATCTAATGGTTTCTTTAACAATTGGAAAATTGCTGGTTTGGACAAAATAGGAATTTTCCATAAATTAAGGAGGTGATTAAAACATAGATAGTAAAATCTTCTCAAGCTCTTGCTTTGAAGCTTTTTATTAATTTAACATTAGCTTAACTTTGAAAAGGGAGGTTTAGTGAGATGCTTAAAAAACTAACTGGAGTTATCGTTGTGTTAGCGATGTTAGTGGGATTTTGGGCTTCAGTTGCCTTAGCTCAGGAACAATATGTTTTGAGGTTTAATCACGTGTTGGCTCCCGGTCACCCCTATCATGAAGGATTGCAAAAATGGGCTGAGCGGGTATATGAAAGAACCAATGGAGGTTTGAAGATTGAGGTTTTCCACAGTGCTCAGTTGGGAGTCGAAGAAGATATCATAGAGCAGATCCGTCAAGGTGTTCCGGTAGGACAAAATACTGATGCTGCTCGCCTCGGTAACTATGTACCTGAAATTGCAGTAATAAACGGTCCTTATTTTGTAGAAAGTATTGAAGAGGTCCAAAAACTTCATGAATCTCCTTCGATTCAAGCATGGATAGATAAACTGGATAAAGAATATGGTCTTAAGGTGCTATCCTTTAATTGGGTGCAAGGTTACAGGCACTTTATGACTAAGGATAAGCAAGTTAGAACTCCCGAGGATTTAAAAGGTCTGCGTATCCGAACTGCTCCTGCCCCCATCTGGCAGGAATCTGTTCGGGCACTGGGAGCAACCCCTACTGCTTTGAATTTTGACGAGATATATACTGCTCTACAACAAGGCGCAATAGATGGAGCAGAATTAGTGTATGATAATGTTACCTCAGGTAACCTTTATGAAGTTCTCAAGTATATCAGCGAAACTCGTCATTTCTTGCTGGTGAATTTTGAAGTAGTAAGTAGTAAATGGTTCTACAGTCTTCCTGAGGAGTATCAAAAAATTTTAGTAGAGGAATGTGACCGGGCAGGCTTGGAAACTTCTTATTTGATCGAGGAAAATACCGAGAAAAACAAAGAAATAATTCGAGAAAAAGGTGTAACTATAATTGAAGATGTTGACCTGGATGCATTCAGAAAAGCTGGAGAAGCAGCTTATGAGGTCTTAGGCATAAGTGAAGCCAAAAATAAAGTTTATCAAGAAATTGGAAAGTAGTAGTTAGAGTTTGTATTTACCCCCAAGCCAGCCTGGCTTGGGGGTAAATAGGGTATAAACAGAGTTGGAAATTGATTATAAATAGGTGATAAAAATATTTGATGAGGGGTATCGATAATGACCATCAAAAAAATCTATGACCTAATCGGTAGAGGAGAAGAGGTAGCAGCGGGAATTCTTATGGTTGCAATTATGGTGGTGGTTTTCGCTGCGGGGTTTGGAAGGACTATTGGTTACCCTATCCCATGGGGAATGGAAATGTCTACTTTTCTTTTTGCCTGGGCAGTTTTTTTCAGTGCTGATGCTGCCTGGAGAAAAAATAGACACGTAAGTGTAGATATTTTAGTTAACAAATTTCCAGAAAAAGTCCGGTATTATATTGCTCTAGTCAACCACCTCCTCATTTTTGGATTCTTGGTGCTTTTGATTGGATATGGTATCCCCCTTTGTTACCATACCAGATTCCGGGCTTTTCAGGGTATTCCCGGGTTTAGTTATATGTGGGCTACTCTCAGCGTACCAGTAGGAAGTGCTCTTATCTTAATAACCACCTCTTTAAGGATAAGAGAACTTATAAAGAACGGTAAAATTACAATTTCTGAAGTCGAAAGCGAAGAAGGTATGGATTTGGATGTAGAGGATTAGATATTGTCACTCGGTAGGGAGGAAAAAGTATGCTATTAGTATCCATCGTATTTATTGTTCTTTTGTTGCTCGGTATGCCGGTGGCTTTTGCCATAGGTATTTCAGGCTTTTTATTTTTTGTTCAACAGCCAGAGTTACCACTGACTATGCCAGTCCAGCTTATTTTATCTGGAACTCAGAGTTTTTCTCTGCTCGCCATACCGATGTTTATTTTTGCTGGTAATTTGCTAAATAATACCGGGATAACCAGCCGGCTGGTAAAATTTGCTTCAGTGGTTACCGGCCATATGCGGGGTGGACTGGCCCAAACCAGTGTAGTATTAAGTACTCTGATGGGAGGAGTTACTGGTTCATCTATCGGTGATGCTTCCATGGAAGCCAGAATATTGGGACCAGCAATGACTCAACGGGGTTATGATCGGGCATATTCAGCTGCAGTACATGGTTTTACTTCCTTAATAACCATAGCCATTCCACCGGGGATTGGACTTGTGCTATATGGAAGTATTGGTGAAGTCTCTGTGGGGCGGCTATTTGCTGGGGGTATTTTACCCGGACTTTTGATGGCGGCTTTGTTTATGGTAGTGGTCTCCGTTACTTCAGGTAAAAGAGGTTATCTTCCCGAGCGAGAAAAGAGAGCCCCTTTTAAAGAGATTGGGCTATCTTTTATTAATAGTCTCTGGGCTATATTTTTCCCTATTTTTCTCTTGGTAGCGTTGCGGTTTGGTTTTTTAATTCCTTCCGAAGCAGGTGCTTTTGCCTCAGTATATGCCCTGGCTGTGGGTTTGATAGCTTATCGAGAGCTTACCTGGAAGAAATTTGTCTCTGCTATTAAGTACACCTTGATGGATGTAGGCATGGTTATGTTTTTAATCGCTCTATCGTCTCTGATTAGTTATGGCATGACCTGGGAGATGATACCTCAGACTATTTCTCAGTTTTTGTTGGGAATTAGTGAAAATCCCTATATAATCACTGGTCTAATTGTGCTATTACTTTTAGTGCTGGGTATGTTTATAGATTCAACAGTTTTAATTTTGTTGCTCACTTCGATATTGGTACCGGTAATGAGCGAGATAGGAATGGACCTGGTTCATTTTGGAGTTTTGATGGTAATAACTTGCGCTACAGGGCTTTTAACTCCTCCAGTTGGTTTGACTATGTATGCCGTTTGTTCGATTATGGAATGTTCACTGGAAGATTACATGAGAGAAGCTTGGCCCTTTCTGATAGCTATGTTTATCTTAATTGCACTTATATTGTTCTTCCCCCAAATTGTTTTATTCATTCCCAACTTAATATTTGGCTAAAGGGCAGATAAAGATTTTCAGGAGGTATCGTTTATGGAAGGAAAGGTAGCAATCGTTACCGGTGGTGTTGCTGGTATTGGTAGAGCTATTGCTGACCGCTTGGCTGAGCGAGGTTATACGGTTATAGTATGTGACATTAACCGAGAAAAAGGAGAAGTTCTGGAAAAAGCCAACCATAAGGTTAAAGGAGCTTATGTATTCAAATATTGTAATGTAGGCGAAGAAGAAGATATTAAAAGAGTAGTAGAAGAAGTAGAAAGAGACTACGGGGGAATTTCAGTGCTGGTTAATAACGCTGGTATTATCCGAAGACGTAAAGAGGGAGAAATTAAAATATCTGACTGGGATGATGTTTTTAAGATTAATACTCGAGGCACTTTTATTTTCTGCAAATATGTTTCTGAAGTTATGAAAAAGCAGAAAAGTGGCCGAATAATAAATATTTCTTCTGTAGCCAGTAAAATGGGCGACATTACCTCAGCTCCTGGATATGGTCCTTCTAAGGCAGCAGTAAATGGACTTACTAAAACCTTTGCCCGGGAGTTAGCCCCTTACAATATAACGGTAAACGCTGTTGCTCCTCACGCCATTGAAACTGAAATGAGCGCTGAGTGGTCGGAAGAGATGAGACAAAAAATCATTTCTGAAATCCCCCTTAAGAGATTGGGTAAACCATTTGAGGTAGCGGCAGTGGTGGAGTTTTTGATTTCCGATGAGGCTGGTTTTATTACCGGAGAGATAATCGACGTTAATGGTGGCTTTTTAATGGATTAGGGAAATTAAAAGAGGTGATAACAAATAATGAAGGTAAATTTCGATTTAAAAGGAAAAGCAGCTGTTATAACTGGCGGTGGCGGAATCCTTTGCAGTGAAATGGCTCGCGGTTTAGCTTCCTGGGGGATTCAGGTAGCAGTGCTGGATATCAAAGAGGATGCAGCATTAAAAGTAGCGAAAGAGATTGAACAAAGTGGTGGGAAAGCGATAGCTATTAGCGCTGATGTATTGAATAAAAATTCCCTTAAAGAGGCCCGCTCAAAAGTTTTGAGTGAATATGGCAAGATAGATATTTTAATTAATGGGGCGGG
>DAOSVE010000058.1:0-10907 GCA_035593465.1 Candidatus Atribacteria bacterium
CTTCGCATTCTTCCACATTTATCTTTCCTTCTTCTAATTCGATAAGAAATTTTTTGTTATTCCACTTTGCATTAGGATCAGATATAGAGATGGAGAATTTAGCTTCTATGTCTTTATCATAATCTCTACTTAAGAGTGCATTTTTGACGTCAACCACTCTGAACATCATACCTGGAGACAACTCCATCCCTACTCTCGGGTTTGCTAAATCCAGATATAGCCTCTCATCAGAAGATGTAGACCAGCGTACATTATCAACTTGAGACTGGTGAGCAAATATAAACCAGAGTAATCCCTCTTTAGCTTGTTGGTCAAGATACACCATCTCATGAATGTTCATTTTGTTCTCTTTGATTGTATAAACTATGTAACCTCCAGGGTTATTATCCGCATCAGCCCATAAGTATGTATATTTTGGGCAACTTTTAACACGGAAATCGTTCAGTATAAAATCCGTCCATAAAGTTTTATCACGGATAACACAACAATTATGTTTTCTGGCATATTCGGTATAGATAGCATTTAGTGTTTCTAAGTCATTATCTTTAAATGGCTTCATAAAACCTAGTTTTTTGTTAAACTTAGAAAAATGATCGATGGGAATGTTATAGTTCAGTCGGTCGAAAGATAGTTCCCAACCATATTTTCTATAAAACTCATAAGAAAAAGGTCCTAACATAGAAACAAATTGTTTTCTACTCCTCATAATTTGAAGGGAATTTTTAAGTAGTTCTGCTATGTTACCCCCGTGTCTTCCTTCTGGCATAGAAGATACAATGCCAATACCGCCCATTCCAAGAGGAGAGCCGTATATATAAATGTTAAATGGTAAGATAGCAATCATTGCGTTTAAAAATCCATATTCGTCATAATGACCCAGAATTCTCTCTTTAGACACAAATTCATCTATTAGCTCTCTGGCTTGTTCGCCTATTTCACTAAACCAGGGAAAACAGTAAGTTACCAGCTTGAGTGCATGTTCGCAATCCTCTCGGGGTACTAATTTTATTTCCAAACTCTGTCTCTCCTTTAAATTATGTACAAACAAATTTTTTTAATTTTACCATATTCTATTCTATTCTCATAAATTTATTTATTTTTAGCTTTTCTCTTGCTTTTTGAGAGATAATGCTACTTTAATCCGTTTTTCGTAAGTTCTATTCATTAGCGACTATCGGTACAAGTTAATGTAAGGAAAACTACCAATTTATAATTTGCCCCATTACCTGGGTTTCTCCAGTTGTCTGTACCGAAATATGAGAAGGAAGAAATTAGCACTTGTTTTTCCCGAGCTCCTTTTATAAAATGCAATTTAGGTATAAAATAGAATAGAAACTTTTAAAGGAGAAGTTTATGCTAGTCGTTACCCGAAGAGTGGACCAAAGTATCAGGATTGGTAATAATGTAGAGATAAAAATCCTGGACATAGAGAAGGGGAAGGTAAAAGTAGGAGTATCTGCCCCTCCAGATATCCCGGTTTATCGAGAGGAACTATATCAGTCCCTGGTGCAAGATAATCAGAAAGCTCTCTTTATCTCAGAAGAAATGGTTCCTACTCTTCGAAAGGTTTTTTCTCCTCCTGAATCTGCCGATTGAGCGTTTTGGTATGTTCTTTCTATTTATAGTTCTACCTACTATCGTTTTCAGAGATAAATTTCTATAATTATTTCAGGGGAATTTTTAAGGGTTAAAATGAATATATAAAAAATAAGAATAGCAGAAAGGAGAAAAACTTGAAAGTTAAAAAAGAACTCTTCTTGGCTATAATAACCTTCCTTTTATTATCTTCTGGCATTCATACAATTGGTGCTAAAGAGGCCCCTTCATTTCAACTTCCGGGGTTAGATGGAGAAATCTATTCTCTCTCCGATTTCAGGGGAGAACCGGTGGTAATTTCTTTTTCTGCTACCTGGTGCCCACCCTGTCGCCAAGAGCTTCCTCTTCTACAAAAGATGTACGAGGAATACAAAGACAAAGCTCGATTAAATGTTTTAGTTATAGACTCAGAAGAGCCTCAAAGTAAAGTAGAAGCTTTTGCTCAGGAATTAGGCCTTACTTTTCCTGTCCTTTTAGATGAAGAAGGAAAAGTAGCTCGAGAATATGGCATTTTGTATTTACCTACTCTTTGCTTCGTAGACCCTCTGGGTAATTTAGCTGGTCAGATAATCGGAGCGCAAACAGAAAGTGTTTTGCGCAGTAAACTGGATCAGGTTCTCTGGTTTCGAGGTCTCCAGGAGGTAGAAGTAAAGAATTTAGTAGAGTTAACCTCAGAGATAGTGATTCTGGACTTTAGAAAAGAAGGTACTAACCCTTTCCCCGACAGGCAAAATATTTCTTATCAGATGGTAGGTAGTGTAGACTCAGTCATTTCTTCTGCTCCCCGAGAAAAAACTTACCTTCTACTTACCGAAAGTAATGAAGAAGGTGTGGAAATAGGTAAGGCTCTGGCTATCTCTGGTTTTCAGCGAGTCTATTACTGGATGGTAGATGCTCCACAGAGTTGATTGGAGTCTCGCGACATTAGTTTTTGTTTCTCTCTTTTTTCTGGTAGGAGTGGTTTATGTCTGGTGGACAGGAGAGTTACCTTTTTTTCCTCAAGAGGTACTGGAAGGAGAAAGCTCTTTTTCTCAAATTCAGATGGAAAAGGCAGAAATAAGTCGGGTGGGAGAAAAGGGTAAAGAATGGGTCTTAAATGCCCATTCAGTAGAGCAAAAAGGGGATGATGTTTTTTTAATCGATGTTTCAGGAGTTTTTTTCCAGGAAGGGATTCCCCTTTATCAAGTAGAAGCTCAGAAAGGACAAATATTTTTGTCAGAGGGAGATGTGGAACTGCAGAAGGTAAAGTTAATAAACGAAGAAAAGAAAGAAACTCTGCAGGGAGAGCTGTTACTGTGGCGAGGGAAGGAAGAAAAATTTGAGTTAAGCGAAGCTCAGTTTGCCGGGCAGGGAATAGAAGCCAGCTGCCAGCAAATAATTTATAATATTTCAAAGAAGAAATTGTTATTCGAAAACAATGTAGAATTAAAAATTAAGGTGGAAGAATGAGGAAAATTTTTCTTGAAGCTTTGATTCTGGCTTTCTTATTTCTTTTTTCTCCTTTTCTTCTTGCTCAAGAAGAAGAGACAGTATTAATTACTACTCCTCAAGCTGAATACAATGCTGAGACGGGGAAAATCGTCGCTCAGGTTTCTACCTTTACGTGGCGAGATGTAAAGGTGGTTTGTCCCTTTTTAGAAATAGATACTAAAACTCAAGAAGCAAGAAGTGAAGGGAATATAAATATTTCCTGGGGTGATTTTCAAGTTCAAGCTCAATCTCTCTATTATCAGGGCGATAAAAATCGATTGGATTTTTCGGGAATAAAGGGGTCTAACCCGGAAATGAACTTTTCTACTGGAGAAGCCCACTTTGATTTCAATCAAAAAAAACTCTATCTTACTTCATCTCCTCTTTTAATTTTACAGGGCTGGGAATTGCGAGCGCAGGGTATAGAATACTCTCTGGAAGAAAAAACCTGGGAAGCTCAGGTAGTAAGAGTAGAAAAAGAGGCCTGGCAGGGTAGAGCAGAGAAAGCTTTTTATCGAGAAGAAGATGACTTTATAACTCTGGAGGGTGGAGCAGAGGCACAGGGAGATGGTAATCTTTTGCGAGGAGAAAAGATACTTATTTATCTGGATAGTGGCCGAGTAAAAGTGGAAGGAAACGTAGAGATAGAACTGGTTCCCTAAAAGGAGGAAATGTGTTTGTCCAATGGAAAAAAACTGGAATGCTTTATTAGGAAGAGGCCTGACTAAAGAGTACGGTAAAAAAAGGGTAGTAGACGAAGTTGATTTAGAAGTATATAGAGGAGAGATAGTTGGTCTTTTAGGACCTAATGGAGCGGGGAAAACTACTACCTTTTATCTTCTGGTAGGTCTAGTAAGACCCACAGGAGGAAAGGTTTTTTTGGATGCTCTGGAGCTCAACCACTTTCCTATGTATTTAAGAGCTCGTATGGGTATGAGTTATCTTCCCCAGGAGCCTTCTGTTTTTCGAAAACTTTCAGTGAAAGATAATTTAGACCTGGTTCTGGAAATGCAAGGTCTATCTAAAAAAGAAGTGAAAGAAGAGAGGGAGCGTCTCCTAAGAGAGTTTGGCATCAGCCATCTGGCTAATTCTTCTGCTAATCTACTCTCTGGAGGAGAAAGAAGGCGCTTAGAGATTGCTCGAACGCTGGCTACTTTTCCTTCCTTTGTCCTTTTAGACGAGCCATTTACTGGTATTGACCCTATCGCCGTAGAGGACATTCAAAATTTGGTAAAATACCTGGCCAGTAAAAATATTGGGGTTTTAATCACTGACCACGCTGTACGAGAAACGCTGGCCATTACTGACCGAGCTTATATCATGTTCGAAGGCAAAATTCTGGTTTCTGGTACCTCAGAGGAAATCATTAATTCTGATTTGAGTAGGAAATACTATTTAGGAGAACGTTTTAATCTTTGAAAGTGCTGGATAAATACATCCTTAAGCAGAGTGTGGTTAACTTTCTTTTTGGAGTTATTTTGTTTGTTATTTTAGTTAGCGCTGGAGATTTACTCTTTCGTTTGGCTCGCTTATGGTTACAAGGAGGTCTTTCTCTGGGGAAGGTAATAAAAGTATTTTTCTTAAGTCTTCCCTCTCTTTTGATTTATATTTTACCAGTTTCAGTATTGTTAAGCGTATTACTCACCGTAGGTCGCATGTCTGGTGATAGCGAAGTCGTAGCTCTGAGGGCAGGAGGGATTAGTTTCAGGAGGTTAACAATCCCCTTCTTTCTTTTTTCCCTGTGGGTTTGTGCCGGGACGATTATTATCCAGGAAGCATGTTTACCCTGGGCCTCAGTAGAACTCAAGCAAATGGAAGAAGAAGTAAGCGGAGGAGGGGTAATACCAGAAAATACTTTTTTCCGGGATGACAGTGAACCAGGCATAGAAAGGATGTTTTATGTAAAAACGATAGACCCGGAAAAATTTCTTCTTTTAGGAGTAGTGGTTCAAGAATACGATGAAAAAGGCTTGAGAAGAATCATCAATGCTCAAGAAGCTTCTAACCAGGAAGGAAAGTGGATATTTAAGGAGGGAATTATCTATGAGGTAGGGGAGGGGGGAGAAATAGAAAGGGTAGTACGTTTTAGCAAAGAAGAGGTAACTACTACACAAAGCATAGAAGAAATACAAAAAATCAGGAAAAGTCCACAAGAAATGAGTTTTCTGGAATTAAAAAATTTCATTGAGGGCGAGAGAAGCAGGGGGAGAAAGACGGAGAAACTGGAATTAATTTTGTGGCAAAAAACTGCCTTTCCCTTTGCTAGTCTGGTTTTCGTCCTAATAGGAGTTTCTCTGGGTATCGCTTCTCCTCGCTCGGGTCGAGCTCTGGGAATAGGATTAAGTATCCTCATAGTTTTTGCTTATTATGTTATTTTTTCTTTAGGTAGTACTTTGGCCGAGGGAGGTGGTTTGTCTCCCTTTTGGGGAACCTGGATAGCTAATATAATGGGTTTCGCAATTGGTGGGAGTTTGTTATGGTGGAGAGAAAAAAGTTAAAGGAGACTTTCTATGAACTGGGGTAGTTGGTTATTGGTTTTTTCTATTATTGTTTTAGCCGGAGTTATAGCTTACTTAGGAGATATTTTAGGAAGGAGAATTGGAAAGAAAAAACTTTCCTTGTTTAAACTTCGTCCTCGCTACACTGCCATTCTCATGAGCGTTATTACTGGAATTTTAATTGCTGCTATTACTCTTCTTATTTTGAGCATTGCCTCTCAGGATGTGCGTACTGCCCTATTTGGTATGGAAAAGCTAAAATCTCAGATTACTCAACTGGAAGAAAGAGAGAAAGAGTTACAGAGCTATAAAGCCTCGCTTGAAGAGCAAGTCAAAACTTTAACTGGAAGTGTGGAAGAACTAAAAAGTCAGAGACAGAGTCTCCAGGAAGAAATACAAACTTTACAGGTAGAGTTAACCCGTCTGCGGGAAAGTATTCTGGCTATCCGGCGGGGAGAAATAGTATTTCAGGACGAAGAAGAAATTTTGCGAGTGGTAGCTCCTAAAGGCATGGATGATAAAGAAGCAGATAATTATCTTCTTTCCATAATTAAACAGGGGGAAGATATAGCTCTACAGCGAGGAGCAGGCCTTGATAAGGAAATACAGAGAGCTGTTTTTGTCTTAGAGGACAATTTTAATGAGACTAAAGAGAAGTTAAAAAATAGTGAAGTTCCATTGGTTATTCGTTTGGTGGCCTCCATCAATACTCTGCGAGGGGAACCGGTTATCGCTCGATTTATAACAGAGGAGAATAAGAAAGTTTTCTCTGCCGGAGAAGTGATATGGTCTGGAGAGCTGAATATTGACCCTCAAAAAACTAATATAGAACTATGGCTGGGTGAACTATTAAAAGAATTAAATACTCTAGCAGTTAAAAAGGGAATTCTACCTCAACAAGGTAGGGTAGGAGTTATCTCTGCTTCCAATATTACCGAGGTCACCTCTCTTTTACAAAGGATGGAAGGGAAGGTCACCGTGGAGGTAGTAGCAGAAAGCGATGTATTTACTGCTGGGCCTTTGCGCATCTATTTACGGGTGAAGCAGTAAACCCCATAAAGGCAGGGCAAAAAGGGATAAAAAAGTAGTGAAAAAGATGACACTGGAAGAGAATTCGCTATCTAATTTATAAATGGAAGCTAGCGTGTAAGAAGTCACGAGGGTGGGGGTGGCGGCCTGAATAACCATGACCTTTTGGTAAAGAGGGCTAAAAGAAGCATATTTAGTGCAGACCAAAAACAAAAGAGGAAGAACTACTAATTTAATAAGAGAGGCCGAAAGGAGAGGTTTCCAATTTCGAAAGAGATGAGAAGCAGACAGGGACATTCCTATTGCTACCATAGTTAGAGGAACAGTTGCGTCGGCCAGACGGTTAATGGTCTCCCAAAGAAATGGAGGTATGGTTAAACCGTTAGTTATAATAGCTACTAAAAAAGCTAAAAAAGGGGGAAGTTTTATTATTTCTAAAAGACTTCGAGCTGATAGACGTTTAGTTTGGGTATATACGCAGAGAAGTACTCCAACCGTGTAGGTAGAGAGAAAGTTTCCCATCTGGTCAAAAAATATAGCAGGTGGCAAACCTCTCTCCCCTAAAAGAGCCAGAATAAAAGGATATCCTAAAAAAGCAGTGTTGCCGAAAGCTGCTCCCATGGCTAAACTTACGCTGGTTTCATCTCTTAAATGTAAAAGTCGGGAGGATAAAAAATAAGAGGCAATAAAAACTAAGCTAATCAAGGTGTAAGCAACAGGAGGAATTTTCCATAGCTCTGGAGCAAGATGAGCAGGTTGTAAAGAACGAAATATTAGACAAGGAAAGGTAAGATAGAGAACAAAACGATTTAAAAGGGGAGCAGTTTCAGGGGGAAAAACTTTTACCGCCCGCAGGAACATCCCTAGAGCGATTAGGAGAAACATTACCGTTAAGACTTGGTACAAGCTACTCTCCTTTTACTGGATTGCGTAGTATCCCGATATTTTCTATTTCTATCTCTACTATATCTCCGGGATGGAGTGGCCCCACTCCCTCAGGAGTCCCGGTGGCAATAACATCTCCTGGCAATAAAGTCATAACTTCAGAAATAAAAGAGATAAGCATGGGTACAGGGAACAGGAGTTCTTTAGTGTTAGAATCTTGCTTTTTATATCCATTGACATAGGTGCGAATGTTCAGATTTCCCGGCTCTATTTCGGTTTCTATCCAGGGACCAAAAGGGGCAAAAGTATTGAAAGATTTTGCTCTGGTCCACTGCCCGTCTTTCTTTTGTAAATCCCGGGCAGTGACATCATTAAAACAAGTATATCCTAGAACGTATTCTCCAAAATGTGAATCTTTCACTTTATAAGCCTTTTTCTTTATTACTACTGCCAGCTCTCCTTCGTAGTCTACTTGACAGGAAGAAGAGGGAAGCAAGATAAAATCATCGGGGTCCAAGACAGCAGTGGAAGGTTTGATAAAAATGATGGGGTTTTCAGGAATTCTTTCTTCCAGCTCCTGAGCGTGGTGACGATAATTTAACCCTACTGCTACGATTTTAGAAGGTAGAGTGGGGGAGAGCAGTTTAACTGTTCCCCGAGAAAAAACCCTCCCTTCCTCTTTTATTTCTCCAAAAGGGTCAGAAATTTCCTCAATTATATCGCCTTTTATCACTCCGAAAAGGGGTATCTTCTTTTCAGGATGAAGGAACCGGGCTATTTGCATTTTTTAATCGCTCCTTCCAGTATTGGGCTTCTTTAATTCGGGAAATAGGAGGTAAATTGACTACTAAAAATTTCTTTATAAAACTAAAAGCCTGGGGTAGATAACTCCATCGCTCATAGAATTCAAGATAAGCTCTAATAAGGAAATGGTGTAACTCCTGAGGATTAAGAAAATCTAACTGCAGGACAGGATGGGCTCCATCAAATGCTTTCCAGTTTTGGTTGATAATCCGCCCTTCTTTCTGGTATTTTTCGTATGTTTCAGTACCAGGGAAGGGAGTGAGAATAGAAAATTGTACAATGTCGGGATTGATCTTTTTAGCAAACTCCACGGTCTTTTTGATAGTTTCTTTGGTTTCTTTAATATTACCTAAGATGAAAGAGCCCCAACTTTTAACCCCGTATTTGCGCAAGACTTCTACTGCCTTTTTGGATACTTCAGCAGTCAAATTTTTCCCGTAATCTTGTAGAATGGATTCTTCAGCACTTTCAAATCCTAAGTACACCATCCGCAATCCTGCTCTAGCCATCTTTTGTACCAGAGATTCGTGTTTTACGATGGTATCAGCCCGGGAGAAGCACCACCATTTTATTTTCATCTTTTCTTGCTCTATTTTGTCACAAATGCTTTCTGCACGAGCAGGAGATAGGGTAAAATTATCATCCACAAAGGCTACTGCTCGGTATCCTAAGTCAAAGTAAACCTGGCGTAGCTCTTCTATTACATTTTCTGGAGAACGAGCTCTCCACTTTTTACCTGAAAATTGAGATGAAGCACAAAAAGAGCAACCAAAGGGACAACCTCGGCTGGTTACCATATTTACTAAAGGTTCCCCTTCTACTTGGGTCATCCAATATTTAGAAAGAGGCAAGAGTCTTCGCTGAGGGAAGGGGATTTCATCCAGATTTTGGGGAAGAGGAGCAGGAGGGGTACGGACAATTTTTCCTTCTTCCCGGAAAGAAATACCTGAAACAGATCGAGGAGATTCGTTGTTTTCCAGAACTTTAACTAGCTGGGAGAAAGTGTATTCTCCTTCTCCCCGCACTATGAAATCTATTAAACCAGTATTTAATAACTCTTCATCACAGAAGGTAGCGTGATATCCCCCCAATACTACCAGTCGTCCCTCTTTTTTAGCTGATTCAGCTATTTTCAAAGCCTCAGGGGCTTTGTTAGTTTCGCATGTTATTCCTACCAAATCACAATTTTGTAAATTCTTCTGCAGTTCTTTTTTTGGTTCTACTTGAAGGTCGACGATTTTTATCCGGTGATGTTCTTGCTCCAATGTACTTGCTAAATAAGCTAACCCTAGAGGGGGTAATTTTAAGCCGATCCAGTTATAAACCCCTGGAGATGGAGGGTTAACCAAAAGAATGTTCAATAATCTTCACCTCTTTGGCTTCTTTCAAGAAAGATTTTTTAGTTTTTCGATGATAGCCTCTCCTACTTCCTTAGTTCCACAAGCAGTGGGATCATCGGGCGTGGGTTTGAGGTCATAAGTAACCTTTTTTCCTTCTCTTATAACTTCTTTTATTGCTATTTCTAATTTTTCAGCTTTTTCTTTTTCTCCTATATATTTTAACATCATCATCCCTGAGAGAATCATAGCTAAGGGGTTTACTTTATTCATTCCCCGATATTTAGGAGCACTGCCGTGAGTAGGCTCAAATAATGCATATTCATCACCAATGTTAGCCCCTGGAGCTACTCCCAATCCTCCTATTAGTCCTGCTCCCAGGTCGGATATTATATCTCCGTAAAGGTTGGGTAAAACCAAAACGTCATAGAGCTCTGGTTTCTGCACCAATTGCATGCTCATATTATCTACTATACGGTCCTCAAATTCTATATCAGGGTAATTTTTAGCTACCTCTCGAGCTACAGCCAAGAATAAACCGTCAGAGTATTTCATAATGTTAGCTTTATGGACGGCGGTAACTTTTTTTCGATTTTCAGAACGAGCATATTCGAAAGCAAATTTTACAATTCTTTCTGAACCAAAAACGGAAATAGGTTTGATGCTGATACCTGAATCAGGACGGATTTTACCTTTTCCCCATTTTTCTATTGCTTCGATGAGCTTTAGAGTTTCGGGTTTACCTTTCTCGAATTCTATACCAGCATATAAGTCTTCAGTATTTTCCCGAATGATTACTAAATCAATATTCTGATAAAGAGAGCGGACTCCGGGATAAGTTTTGCAAGGACGAACACAGGCGTAAAGGTCTAACTCTTTTCGTAAAGCTACATTAACGCTACGAAACCCACTTCCTACCGGAGTAGTGATAGGTCCTTTCAAAGCTACTTTATTTTTCTTTATAGATTCAATCACTGAGGGAGGAAGAGGAGTACCATATTCTTCCATTACTTCTGCTCCTGCTTTCTGAATATCCCACTCTATTTCTACTCCTGTAGCTTCAATCACTTTTTTGGTTACAGCAGTAATTTCTGGCCCAACACCATCTCCGGGTATTAAAGTTATACGATAGGGCATTTTTTCTCTTCCTTTCTCTAAGAATTTGCTTCGATAATTTATTCTATCACAAAATCCAAGCGAGGAAAGTCATCCTGATTTTTAACAGGAAAGCACCTACCCTATTCGACTCCTGTATATGGTAGGTTAATTATAGTATCCCGCAAAACTG
>DAOSVE010000059.1:0-5319 GCA_035593465.1 Candidatus Atribacteria bacterium
ATAATAGACGCTCTCTATAAGTGAGAATTGGGGAAAGAAGTAAGTGATAATATAGGAGCCCGAGACAAAAGAAGTAAAAGATAAAAGTAAATGAATATCTGAATAGGAGCGCTAACCAGACGAGGGAGAAGAAGAATATTCCAGGGTATTCCAAAAATGGAGTGCAGAAAATAAGAGGTTAGAAAAATCCCTACAATCACTTGAGGAATAGTTATAGACCAGAACACTCTCTTCCTGAGAGGTTGAGAACTATGGTGAAATATGAGTCCGGGAAGTAGTCCATGCAAAATAGCAGTGAGAGTAAAGTGAGGTAGATAAGGTCCCATGGGGTTCAAGAAAAACCCTAAAAAATCAGATAAACCTCCTACCACAGCTCCGGCCCCCGGTCCAAAATATATTCCAGCCATTATTACTGGTAGCTGGCCAAAACCAATTCGAATTACCTCCACTCCTCCTATGGGAATACGAATACTGGCTAAACGAGTTAAAATAATGCTTAAAGTGGTAAAAATCCCTAAATAAACTAAAGCTTTCGTTCTCTTCACCTCTGTTGCGTTCCTCCTATCCTTAATCTACTTTTTAATATAGGGCTTATAATCAGAAGGAGGAGTAGCTCTCCCTACTAAACCAGCTAAAACCAGGATAGTTATGAGATAAGGAAGAAGTAAAATAATCTGGGGGGGTAATATCCCCAGGGTCTGAATTCTCATCTGGAGAGCATCAGCAAATCCAAAGAGGAGACTGGCCAAGAAACATCCGACAGGAGTCCATTTACCAAAAATCATAGCTGCCAGAGCAATAAATCCTCTACCATTGGTCATTCCCCAGGCAAAAAAGTTGAGATGGGCCAGTGACAGAAATACTCCTCCCAACCCCGCCAGGGTAGAACCTAAAATAACAAAAACTATTTTGTAGAGGTGTACGTTAATCCCTGCTGTATCAGCTGATTGAGGGTTTTCTCCTACCGCTCGTAATCTCAAACCCCAAGGAGTATGAAATAAGAGATAATGAGAGAAAATAAAAGCTAAAAAAGAGAGATAAACCAGGATACTATGGTTGTTTAAAAGTGGCCCGAGATAAGGAATTTTATTCAGCAAAGGGATAGAAAGAGAAGGAAGTCCTGCAACCGCTCCTGATGCTCCTCGAGAACCCCAGATTTTCTGACACATAAAGGCACTGAAGCCTAAACCAAAAATATTTATTCCTGTTCCTATAACAATCTGGTCAGCATAATATTTTACAGTAAAAATAGCTAATACCGCTCCCAATGCCATCCCCGATAGTACTCCAGCTAAAAACCCTACACCTGAGCTACCGGAAAAATAGGCGGCAAACACTGCCCAGAAGGCAGAATTAAGCATAATGCCTTCTAAACCAATATTTATGACCCCTGCTCTTTCACAAAACATTCCCCCCAGAGCAGCAAAAGTGAGAGGAGTGGCCATACGAATAGTAGCTTGTAAAATACTGAGATTAAAAAGAGTTCCTATCTCCATTTTTAGAAATCCTTTTTCCTCAAAATAACTACTTTTATAAAATAAGGAGCAGAAACAAGGATTATAACCAGAGATTGAATGATTAAAGAAAGATCTAGCGGTACTTTGGTAACTCGAGTCATAGTCATGCCTCCTGCTCGGAGCATCCCGAAAAGAATAGAAGCTAAAACGCAGCCCCCGGGATGAAGTTTGCCTACCAGACTAACTGCGATTCCATCCCATCCATATCCAGGAGAAAATCCATCCACGAAACGGCCATGCACTCCCAGTATTTCTCCGCCACCTCCTATACCGGCAATAAAACCACTCAGAAGGAAAGCCAATATTTGACGGTTTTTGATTTCTATACCCCGGTTTTCTGCTACTCCAGGGTTGAGTCCCACTGCTCGAATTTGAAAGCCCAAATAAGTATGAAAAAGGAAAAAAGATACCAAAAGAGATAGAAATAAGGAGATAATGAAAGAAAGAGAAAGCTGAGTAGGAGGAAGAATTTTAGGAAGGAGAGCAGTTTTGGCCACAGGTTCAGTTTGAGCCACCCAACCAGGAGCTTTAAAAGGATAGTTCACCATGTAACTGGTAAGATAAGAAGCAATATAGCTCATCATCATAGTAGTAATAACCTCATGCGCTCCTAAATAAACTTTTAATAGAGCTGGAATTAATCCCCACAATGCTCCCATTGCTCCTCCCAGGAAAAGAGAAAGAGCAATATGCAGTGGCGCAGGAAGTCCGGAGAAATATATTCCAGCCAAAGCTGAAGCCATAGCTCCCATAAGAAATTGTCCCTCTACCCCAATATTGAAGATTCCGGCCCGGAAAGTGAGAAGAAAAGCTAAAGCGGTAAAAAGAATGGGGGTAGCCTGAGTGAGAGTTTGCCCCCAGGCATTTCTACTACCGAAGGCTCCTCGAAAAAGAGCAGAAAAAGCAACCAGGGGTGAGTAGCCAGAAAATAATAGAATCAGAGCACCGATAAAAAAAGCCAATAAAATAGCTATAATTTCTGGCAGAATGGAAAAATGAGAAGGAGATTTCTTAAGCGAGAACCTCATCTATACTTTTCCCTCCCATAAGAAGACCGAACTGATATTCATCACTTTCTGGAGAAAGTTCACCCATAATTTTACCCTCATATAGTACCAGGACTCTATCGCTTAAAGAGCGAATTTCATCAAGGTCGGCAGATATTAAAATTATTCCTTTGTCCTGGTTTTTGAGTTCCAACAACTTATTTCTCAGGTATTCAGTAGCAGCTATATCTAAACCCCTCGTAGGTTGAGAAGCTACAAGAAGAACCACATTCCCTGATAGTTCACGGGCTAAAACCACTCTCTGCTGGTTTCCTCCGCTTAAATTTTTTACTAATACATCGTTCCCTGGAGCATCTATTTCAAATTCTTTAATCTTTTGAGAGGAAAACTGCTTCAAAAAAGAATGGTTGAGAGTAAATTTTCCCTTTACGAAGGGAGGCTGATCTTCAAAACCAATTATCAAATTTTCCCACACGGTAAAATCACTTATTATTCCTCTTTGCATACGGTCTTCAGGGATATGAGCAATACCTCGCTTAATTCTCTCTTTAGTAGAAAGAAAGGTGATATCTTCTCCCCGGAAAAAGATTCTTCCCTTTCGAGGTTTAATTAAACCTACAATCAGCTCAGCTAATTCTCTCTGACCATTTCCCTCCACTCCAGCGATGCCTAAAATTTCCCCGACATGAAGATTAAAATTGATATTCTGTAAAGCAACTTTCCCTTTTTCCACCGGAGTAGCTATGCCCTCCAGCTTCAAGATGATTTCTTCTCCTGGTTTTTTCCCTTTAGGGAAGGAAAATAATACATCCCTTCCCACCATCATTTCTGCTAATTTTTCGGGAGCAGCTTCTTCAATGGGCAAAGTTCCCACTTTTCTCCCTTTTCTCAAAACAGTAACTCTATCGCAGACTGCAAATATTTCTTTCAACTTGTGAGAAATAAAAATTATAGTTTTTCCCTCTTTTTTAAGGCTTCGAAAGGTATTGATTAGCTGGTCTACTTCTTGAGGGGTAAGAATAGTAGTGGGCTCATCAAAAATAAGAATTTCTGCCCCTCGATAAAGGATTTTCAGAATTTCTATCCTCTGTTGAGAACCTAAGAAAAGCTCTTCAGTTTTTGCTCTCAAATCTACTTCCAGGTTAGCCATTTTTAAAAGCTCTTCTAGCTTTTTAAGGGTCTCTTTTTCATTTAAAGACAGGCCTTTTTTAATTTCTTTCCCCAGAACAATATTTTCCCATACTCGAAAAGAAGAGACGAGAGTTAAATTCTGATGTACCATTCCAATACCGTACTGGATAGCAGTATGGGGAGAATCAATCGTTACTTCTTTCCCTCGTATCAGTATTTTCCCCTCATCGGGGCGGTAAAGCCCGTAGATAGTGCTCATAAGAACTGACTTTCCCGCCCCGTTTTCCCCTAATAGTCCATGGATTTCTCCCTCTTCTATTTCTAAATCAATGTGATCATTAGCTAAAACTCCTGGAAAACTTTTAGTGAGACCAATAGTTTGTAATATTTTGGGCATTTCAACCGCCAAATTCTTCCGGACGAGGGACTTTTATTTCTCCTTTACTGATTTTTTCTTTAGCTTCCTCGACTTTTTGCATCACTTCAGGAGGTATTTCTACTTGATGCTTAAAATTAAAAGTTTCTTCCCAGAAAGGTTGTTCTTCAGGGAAACGACAATTACCAATCCACCCTTCAGCTACTCCTTTTTCCAGAATTCCTCCCTGGAAAGTGCCATCAAAAGCAGATTTAATGGTTTCATATACAGCAACATCTACTCTTTTGGTTTCACTGGCAATAATATGGTCTCCCAGGTAGCACTGGCAAGCATCTACCCCCATAGCATATACGCCTCTTTCTTTTGCCGCTTCCAGTGCTCCTAATCCACTTTTTCCTGCTGCCGCCCATATTACGTCACAACCCTGGTCAATAAGGCTGAGAGCTAATTCTTTTCCTTTAGTGGGGTCAGCCCAGGCTCCCACATATACAGTGGGAAGAACTTCTGCTCCAGTATTAGCCCATTCTACCCCTGCCTCAAACCCTATAAAGAAGTCTCTAATTAAAGGAATATCCATTCCTCCTACTATGCCAATCTTTTTTGTTTTGCTCATATAGGCAGCCTGTACTCCCAGGAGAAAACCTCCCTCATTAGCCTTAAAAAGAAGGGAGGCTACATTGGGCTGGTCTACTGTCATATCTACCAGAGCAAATTTCTGTTGAGGAAACTCCTGAGCGATCTTATTCAGAGCGTCAGCCTGGTCAAATCCTATACAAACGATAATTTCATACTCCTGCGAAGAGGCAAAATCACGCTGATAACCCTCATATTCAGCTACGGCTTTAGGTTCCACATAATCGAGCTCTATTCCTAATTCCTCTTTGGCTCGTACCGCTCCGGCATAGGAAATATCGTTAAAGGATTTATCTCCTAATCCTCCAGTAGCCAGGATAAGCCCGATTTTCTTTCCCTCTCCCCAGGAAATGGAGGGAAGAAGTAAAACGAAAATCATAACGGTTAGCACCAAAAAACGCCCTTTTTTCATTTTTTCCTCACTCCTTTTTAAGTTTTAAGAATTTTAATACCAGCACAAATCATTGTAATCTGGAAAAATGGGAAAAGCAAGAAGCATTAAGTGTAAAAGTTTTTATAGTGTTCCACAAAACTTGTTGGTAATTGCTATCCCTTGCGGAGAAGAAAAAAGCCTGTCCTTATGACCTCTTCTTTTTCGTCATTACTGAACGTCTCTATCAGGAATCCAAACTATAAGGGGGTTACCCCCCTATCA
>DAOSVE010000059.1:5419-10752 GCA_035593465.1 Candidatus Atribacteria bacterium
ATTACTGAACGTCTCTATCAGGAATCCAAACTATAAGGGGGTTACCCCCCTATCAGCCTCTTTTCTTTTTCTCATCACCCCGGCAATTTTAAGCCGTTTTTAACTTGCCCCTGAATAGTTAGTTCTGCGAGGGGTCTAAAGTATAGGGGAGAAAAACCCCTATCACCCTCTTTGAAAACAACAAACATAATAAAGAACAAAGACTACTGGAAGAGGAAAAACGTCTCTCCAGTACGAGAGAAAAGAACATTATTATGGATTTTGCAGTTAAACATAACAGGTTTTGTGGGATACTTTAGTTTTAAAAAGGATGACGCTCTCTATTAGCATCTAAAACACAAAAAAATCCCCTCCTTGAAATTTATAAAAGGTTAGAAGTTATATCTAAAGCAGACTGGAAACAAATTTATAAAGTTACGTTCTGGCCATAATAAGCTTTAGCTCCATGTTTCCGTAAGTAACGAACTTTTATAATTTCCTCAGGCATAGAAGCGTGAGGATTAAGCTTTAGTGTGAAATAACTCATTTTCGCCACTTCTTCCAGAACAATACTATTTTGCACCGCCTCCAGGCTATCCTTGCCCCAGGTAAAAGGACCGTGAAAAGCTTCTAAAACGGCAGAAATTTCATGGTAGTTAAGATTTTTAAAAGTTTCTACTATTACTTTCCCGGTATTTAACTCCATGTCATTTTCTACCTCTTCTTTAGTTAATACCCGGGTACAGGGGATTTCTCTAGCAAAATGGTCAGCATGAGTCCCTCCCAAACAAGGTATGTTCATCCCTGCTTGAGCCCATATAGTAGCCCAGGTAGAGTGAGTATGTGCTATTCCACCAACATCTTTAAACTGGCGATAGAGTTCTAAGTGGGTGGGAGTGTCCACTGAGGGCTTGAGGTTTCCTTCTACTACTTCTCCTTTCTCATTTACCACTACCATCATTTCCGGCCTTAGTTTTTCATAAGAAACACCACTAGGCTTGATTACCACTAAATTTGATTTTCGGTCAATTTCACTAACGTTTCCCCAAGTTAAGACCACTAAGTTGTTTTTAGGCAAAAGCATGTTGGCTTCAAAAACTTTTTGTTTTAACTCTTCTAACATTTTTTCCTCCTCATCAAATTTAATATATGCTTATTTTAGGGAAAAAAGCCTTCCATTTCAATTTTTAAGAAGGAGAAATATTTTCCTATTCTGAGTAACTCAGACAATAAGAGAGCAGAACACATGAATAATAGGAAAAAAGCTATGTTGTTTTCTTAGTACAAAGTTATTCTTTACCTGAGCAGCTACATGCAAGATGCTCCCTCCTCTACCTAAAAGAGGCAGAGTAAAAAGACAAATTCAGAATGAAAGAATAATTCAAGAAGTACAGAAACAAAACAGCTTAGGATTCACAATTTTGTACTTTGGACTACTAATGGATTTATTATATAGACAGCTTTTTCTCCAGGAGCCTATTTCAAGATGCCGGGATTTAGCACTACTCTTTTTTGGTGTTACACTCATTTTAGCAGTTAAACGCGTAAGTTCTGGCCTTTTTACTTTTACCAGTAAATGGAACTCGAAACGAATGCTATGGTCATCAATCATTGCTGCTTTTGTGTTTTTAGTCGTTGATTTCTTGTGGTTGGGTAGCAAGTCTATCGCAGAGTTAATTATAAGTAGCGTTACCTTCTTTATTGCATTTTACGGAATCAATTTGTTAATGCAATGTTTTTCCAGAAAAAAGAATGACGAAATGCTCAAAGAAAACTGAACAAACTCTAATAAGAAGTTAAATTACACAAATTATAGTTAACCGCAAAATCCATTGTAACCTTTCTTTACCCCACACTGCTTGATTTTCCTTATATTGTGCCTCTGAGATGTCAATTACGAATTCGCCACGGAAAAGATGATAACTCTTATGACCTTTCTTTTTCTCCCTTACCCGGATAGCAATTTAGCAGATTTTTGGGGATAACATAAAAATACCCCTGTAGTAAAATAAATCAGTGGCTGGATCTCATAGCATTTATCACCATATTAAGAAATGATACAATTTAGTAAATTTATGAGGAGAAAAAAAGATGGATTTGGGGATAGAAGGTAAAGTAGCTTTAGTAACCGGAAGTAGTCAAGGAATGGGTAAAGCCATTGCCCGGGAGTTATCCCGAGAAGGAGCTCAGGTTATTCTTTCTTCCCGCTCTTCAGCTAAATTAGAAGAAGCACAAAAAGAGATTGAAAAAGAAACGGGCAAGAAATGTTTATTTTTTCCCTGTGATTTGAGTAATAAAGAAGACATTAAAAACCTGGTAGGTTATATCGCAAAAGAAGTAAAAGGAGTAAAAGGAGTAGATATTTTAGTAATAAATAGTGGTGGACCACCCCCAGGAAATATTTTCTCTATCACTGAGGAAGATTGGTATAAAGCTTTTGATCTGCTCCTTATGAGTGCTATCCGGTTAACTAAAGCTTTTCTCCCCTATATGGAGGCTAAAAATTGGGGGAGAATAATTTATCTGACCTCCACTTCTATCAAAGAACCGGTGGAAAACCTTTTGCTTTCTAATGTCTTGAGAAGTGGGGTTAATGCTTTATCCAAAAGTCTCTCACGAGATTATGCTCATCGTAATATTCTCTTTAATGTAGTTTGCCCCGGGTCTATTGCCACTGATAGAGCAATAGAGTTATTAAAAGAAAAATCTGCTCGTAGCGGTCAACCTTTAGAACTCCTAAAACAGGAAGCTGAGAAAGCCATTCCTATGAAAAGATATGGAAATCCAGAAGAGGTAGCTTCTCTAGTTACATTTTTATGCTCTAACCAGGCTACCTACTTAACCGGCGTGGCTATTCAGGTTGATGGAGGAGCTATCCATTTCGTCTTGTAAGTCAGAAGCAAAACGCCAGAAAGTTCCATCTTTCCTGACTATAATGACCTTGAAAGAGATTGCCACGCCCGGCAAAAACCTCTTCTTATGTCCAGACCAGATAGATATGGGTAATGCTAAACTCTTAACCCCCCAAAAAAAAGCAAAAGAAAAGAACAAAGACTTAAAAGGCAAATAAACAAAAACTACTGGTGGGAAAATATCCACCAGTACGCTGAGAAAAAAGCAGTCTGCGACGCAAGATTAGGAAAACTTAAAAAACAAAAGAAATAAAGGCCATAGAGAAAGACAAAGTCTTTCTCTATGCATAGCGACCTTGAGTTTTTGACTTTCGGTGTAATTTACTTCCTAAAGTTTTTAATATTTTAACCAGTTTTGCGGGATATATACCTAAACGCTAAAATTTTTCCTGAAAATGCCGATGTATAAAGTAGAATATAAACAAGAGAGGAGAAAAAAATGACTCTAAAAGTTAAAGTTTTAAGTAGCTTTATAGTAATGATAGTTCTGGTAACCATTGTTGGATACATTGGTTTTCTTGCTACTTCCAGGTTGAACGACTCTCTCTATAAAGTATACACAGTGCGAATGCCTGCTCTTGACTACCTCATCGAGGCAGATAGGGATTTGCAGCAACTTTTAGTAGCTGAACGCTCTATGCTCTCAGTTCCTAAAGATAGTGAAATATTCAAGCGTTTTATCGCTGATTATGAAGAAAATTTTAATCAATCAATAGAGCGCTTTACCAAGTACAAAGAATTAGCCAAGGCACCGGAAGAATTGCAACTTATCTCCGCATACGAAGAAGCTCGTAAAGAATGGGAAACGTTATCGAAGCAGGTGATTGACTATCTTACTAAGGGCAGCGAAGAAGAACATAATCTGGCAATCGAGTTATCTTTAGGAAAAGCTGGTGAAAAATTTGATGAAACACGTGAATATTTAAATCAACTCACTGATGTCATATTAAGCCTGACCGAAGAAGAAAACCTCAACGCTCAAAAGTCTCGTGCTATGTCGCTATCGCTAATAACCTGGACTATTATCATAAGTATTATTGCAGGCTTAGCATTTGCTTTACTGATTACCGGAAGCATTCGTAAGCCTCTTCAGGAAATTTCCAACGCAGCGGAAAAAATCGCCAGCGGTGACTTACGGGTAAAAGTTAAAAAATTAACCGTAAAAGACGAACTGGGCAAACTGAGCAATAGCTTTGCAGGAATGGTAAATACTTTAGAGAGTTTAGTACATAATACTTTAAATTCCTCTTCCCTTTTAGCATCTTCTTCTCAAGAACTTGCATCATCAGTGTCTGAAGCCAGTAGAGCTACTACAGAGATCGCTAAGACTATTTCCCAGGTTGCTGAAGGTTCCATCCGTCAGAGTGAAGAGCTCCAAAAAACCAGCGAAGAAGGAAATAGTATCGCCAAGAAAGCTGAAAGTATCGTAAACACCAGTGATAACAATTTACACCTTCTTGAAGAAATCATAAAGAAATTAGAAGAAAACAGCCATACTCTTTCTACTGTCAGTAAAATGAACGATTCAGTCAATGAACAAAGTGAAATCGCTCAAGAAAAAGCCCAAAATGGCAAAAAATTACTTATCGACCTCGTAGCCAGTGTAGAAAATACTGCCCAGGTCTCCCAGGAAGTTGCCCAAAGTGTGGAGCTTTTAACCGAACGTTCTCAAGAAATTGGGAAAATTGTAGATTTAATAACCGGAATTGCTGAGCAAACTAATCTCTTAGCTTTAAATGCAGCAATTGAAGCCGCTCGAGCAGGAGACGCTGGACGGGGGTTTGCCGTAGTGGCTGAGGAGGTCAGAAAACTTGCTGAGGAATCAGCTCAAGCCGCAGAACAAATTGGAAGTTTGATATCTGAAATTCAGAAAAATACCAGTGAAACCTCTGAAGCAATGCAGAGAGCAAAAACTCAAGTAGAAATGGGTAGTAAACAAAGTGAGAAAGTATATCAAAGCTTTGAGGATATAATATCAGCAACCAGTATGGTTACTGACTCTATTAAAGGTCTCACCAGAACCATTGAAGAGTTAGAAGCAAATCAACAAGCAACTACGGAGAACACTCAGACTCTGGTAAAACATACTGAGGATAGCTTATACGATCTACGAAGCATATCTGAATCTATTAATAAATTAAATGAGACCATAACTACTATTGCTTCCATTGCTGAGGAGAATGCTGCTTCTAGTGAGGAAATTTCTGCTTCAGTAGAAGAACAAAATGCAGCTATGGAAGAAATTAATTCTATGGCTGCCAGCTTGAGCAAATTGGCTGAAGAACTGCAAAAAGCTGTTAATAGCTTCAGAGTATAAACAAAGATAGAAAACATATAGTTAACCGCAAAATCCATTATAATGGCTATAAGGGGGCTTACCCCCTTATAGCCCCCCAAAAGGCAAAAAAGTTAAAAACAACTGAGGGAGAAAGAGTCTCCTTC
>DAOSVE010000060.1:0-10668 GCA_035593465.1 Candidatus Atribacteria bacterium
TCTGGTGGGCGAAGGAGGACTTGAACCTCCGACCCCTTGCTTGTAAGGCAAGTGCTCTTCCTCTGAGCTATTCGCCCACACTAAAAATTATATCATAAAATGCTTCCAAAAACTATTTATCCGTTTCGCCGAGCAAATTCCTTCATAAAACTCACCAGCACCTCTACTGCCTCGAGAGAAACAGCGTTATAAAGAGAGGCACGGCATCCTCCCACGGAGCGGTGACCTTTAAGGCCAATCAACCCTTCCCGGGTGGCTTCACTAAGGAAGCTACTTTCTAATTCTGGAGAAGGGAGATTAAATATTACATTCATCCAAGAGCGGTCCTCGGGCTGCACCGGATTTTTATAAAAATCCTGGCTATCTATATAGTCATAAAGCAGATGAGCTTTTTTACGATTTATCTCTTCCATTTTAGCAATGCCACCTATGGTTTCTTCCAGCCACTGGGCAACTAGCTCTATCACGTAAACTGCGAAACAAGGAGGAGTGTTATAAAGGGAGTTACTTTCTGCAAAAGTAGAGTATTTCAGCATGGTAGGTAAATTCTGTGGAACTCGCTCCAGCATATCTTCCCGAATAATAACTATGGTCACTCCTGCCGGACCGGCATTTTTTTGTGCCCCAGCATAAATAAGCCCAAAAGGGTGAGGGTCAAAAACTCTGCTGAAGATGTCCGATGACATATCAGCAGCCAGAGGAACATCTCCCGTTTCTGGAAATCTCCACCATTGAGTACCTTTTATGGTATTGTTAGCAGTAATATGAAGATAAGAAAGATCTTTCTCCAGCAATATGTCTTTAGGAATATAAGTATAGTTTTTATCTTTGGAAGAGGCCACTACCTCTACATTATCTACAATATTCTGTGCTTCCTTAATTGCTTTTGTTGCCCAGTAACCAGTATCCACATAAGCAACGGGTTTCCCATTCTTTACACAATTCATAGGAACCATAGCAAATTGCAAGCTTGCTCCTCCCTGTAGAAAAAGCACATAATAATGCTCATTAAGGCCCAGAAGTCTTTTTATTCTCTCTACAGCACTGTTTAAAACTTCTTCAAACTCACGAGAGCGGTGGCTCACCTCCATAATAGACATCCCTGTTCCCCGGAAGTTCAGCATCTCTTCCTGAACATGCTGGAGAACAGGAAGCGGTAAAGCTGCTGGCCCAGGGTTAAAAACAAAAACTCTTTTCTCGCTCATAAGCTCCTCACCTTCTAAGTTTATAGTTAGTTTTATTTTCAGGCCTTTGCCCGGTTATAAATATCTTTAATTGTAACAGAATTTCTTCTATCTGATAAGTAATCAAATCATTTTTTAACTTCATCATGTACTACCTTCATTTTTCACTATAGTACGGGGCTGCTTGAAAATTATTCTCCTTTATACCTATCGTCGCAACTCTATACCTCGTTTTTGCCATCGTGAGGAGCAAACAGCCATGGTACTCTCCCACAGGATCACGAGGGTGACAAAAAACAGCCTATGGCGTTTCCCCTCTCCTTCATCACGAGGAGCAAAGTGACGAAGCGATCCCGCTTTTCAAAAACGAGGTCGCTACAGGAAGCGAGCAGACGAAGCTCGTAGCGATGGTTCAATAGGAATTGTCACATAATTATTCCTTGCTGTACAGTAGAGAAGATTGAGCATTAAACAGGAAAAATATTCTTAGGGCTTTTGCAGTTAACTATAAAGTAAAAAGGAATACCTCCATCTCTTGATATATCAATATTTTGAAATTATAACTATCAAAGTCGAGGATAGAAGGGAAATCCCAGAAAATAGAAAGAGGAGGCTCTCCTCCAGCAAGAAAGAGGAGAGCCTCCTCTTTTAGCTTTTTATTCTTTCCACTATCTCCAGAGTTTCTCCCATCGGTCCAGAAAAATAGGCATACTTGAAGCTTCCGCTTTCTGTGAGAGGGAGAGTGAAGTTTATTCCTTTTTTCCTCAACTCCTCATAAGTTTCTTCTACATTAGAAGTAGCCAGTGCCAGATGGAAATAAGGAGAGAAGACAATATCCTTCTCTTCCAGCCGATGGGGGGCAATAACTTCTAAACGGGTGTTTCCTAAAGAGAGGAAAACAATCTCTGATTGCTCTCCTGCATCATAAAATCGCTCCTCTATCTCCAACCCTAAAATACCACAATAAAAATCCAGAGTCTTACCCAGGTTATTAGTTTTAATGGCTGCATGGTGTAAACCTTGAAATTTCATAAGCTTCCTACTACTTTATTAAAACTTCGCTGCTGAATTTTCTATACTTGGTAAGTACTTTTTCTTTTGCCACCTCAAATTCTCCTGAAAGCCGGATATCCTCTGAAGAACTTCCTATCATAACTTCAAAAACTCCTGGCTCTACTATGAGCCTCATAAACTCATCATAAAAAGCTAATTGCTCGGGAAAAAGGGTGAACATAACCTCTCTCTCTTCACCAGGCTGGAGAGTGAGACGCTTAAACCCTTTGAGTTCTTTTACCGGACGCTCTACTGAAGCTACCCGATCGCAAATATACAACTGTATTACCTCATCTCCCTCCCGGCTTCCAGTGTTTTTAACTTTAAAACTTACCTTGACTTCTTCTAAGGAGTTGACCTGAGGAGGAGTAATTTTTAAATCCGAGTAAGAAAATTCAGTATAGCTTAAACCATGTCCAAAGGGGAAAAGAGCTCGAGCGTCAGTGCTTATATATTCACCGAAAGAAGAAGGCTTCCGGTTATAATAAACTGGAATCTGTCCTACACTTTGTGGGAAAGAGATGGGGAGCTTCCCTCCCGGGTTATAATCACCGAATAGTACATCGGCTATGGCGTTTCCTCCTTCCTCTCCGGGATACCAGGTTTCTAAAATGGCAGAGATATTTTCTTTCTCCCAGTTAAGAGAAAGTGGTCGACCATTAACTAAAACTAAAACTAGGGGTTTCCCAGTTTCTTTAAGAGCCTGAAGGAGCTCTTTCTGTACTCCGGGGAGGTCTAAATCTACCCGGTCACTTCCCTCTCCAGAAATAGAATTCTTAAATAGACCACTATTTTCTCCCATAACTGCAACAATAACCTCAGATTGTGCTGCCAGTTCCAGTGCTTCCTCGAAACCATCACAGGATGTATCCAGAAGGTCGCATCCCTGAGCATAAAGAACTTTAGTGTTCGCAGAAACTTTGCTCTTTATTCCTTCCAGCACACTCACCGTTCTCACCGCATCTTCTCCAGCAACTTCCTCTCCCTTCAATTTTTGGACGCTGGGGACATGCACGGTATAACTATAATCCCCGTGCAAGTTTCTAGTACTTTGAGCATTAGGCCCTATAACTGCTATCGTTCCCAGGTCTTTCCGGAGGGGTAATACCCCATCGTTTTGGAGAAGAACCATAGACTTTCGAGCTACCTCCCGGGATAGCTCCCGGTCTTCAGGAGTGTCAAAAGATTCCTTCACTTTTTGAGGATCTATTTCTATACTTTCTTTTTCTCTAAGTCCCAGAAGAAGCTTTACTTCTAATACTCTTCTAACTGACTCATTTATCACTTCTTCAGAAATTAATCCTTCCCGTACTGCTTCAAGTAGTGGTTCTCCATAACAGTCAGCATCAGGAAGCTCAACATCTATCCCTGCCTCTAGGGCCTTTACAGCTGCCTCTTTAGCACTACCAGCTACTCGATGGAAGTTTTCCAACATTCTTACAGCTCCATAATCAGAAACCACCAACCCCTCAAATCCCCATTCTTCACGCAGGATTCTGGTTAAAAAGAATCGAGAGGCAGCACAGGGGACACCATCTATCTCATGATAGGCATTCATAACCGAGCCTACCCCGGCTTCTCTCACTGCCACTTCAAAGGGGAAAAGAAACACTTCTCTCAATTCTCGTTCCGAAACCCGGGCAGGAGCCAGGTTTCTTCCCCCTTCAGAAATTCCATAAGCGGGAAAATGCTTGGCAGTGGCAATGATACCTGATGGGAAATCCTCTCCCTGAAGACCTTTTATATAAGCAGAAGCCATTCGAGAAACGAGATAAGGGTCTTCACCAAAGGTTTCCTCCGTTCTTCCCCAGCGGGGATCTCGAGGGATATCAAGAACCGGAGATAATCCCTGGTGAGCACCTAAAGCTCTCATTTGCTTTCCTATCACTGAAGTGGCATTTTGAATAATATCCGGGTCAAAAGTGCTGCCCATACCTATAGCCTGGGGGAATACGGTTGCTCCCCAGGTAGTAAAGCCGCTTAGGCATTCTTCGTGAATCATAGCCGGAATCCCGAGGCGAGTTTCTTCCTTCAAAAATTTTTGAATTTCGTTAGCTAGTTCAGCCGCTTTTTCTGGTCTTATATCTACTATACCGGCCATTCTGGTAATCTGCCCTATACCATTTCTTAAAAGTTCTCGGGCTTTCCCTCGAGAAAACTGGCCGTCTTCTATCAGCCGATGGGCATGAATAGAGCCCAGCTGAGCTATTTTTTCTTCCAGAGTCATGCGAGAAAGCAAATCATTAACCGATTTAGTTACAGTTTTCATAAAGCTAACCTCCTATTGGTAATTTTTGAGTAAAATATTATGGCTATGTTTCTCCAGATTAAAAGGCTTTTCATTTCTATAATGGTTCTATTCCTTTTTCTCTCCACCATACAACCAGCATCTTACCATTCTTCCATCCACAAAAATTTCCTCTGGCATGTGGTCCTTACATTTCTCCATTATAAAAGCACACCTTCCGGCAAACTTGCACCCTTTTCTCATATACTCCTCAGTTTCCAGCTCCGTTATGCTCACTCTCTCTATCCATTTTTTCTTGGGATCAGCCTCAGGTATAGATTGTTTTAACATCTGGGTATAAGGATGTTTGGGATTCATCAGCACTTCCTCTACATCACCCATTTCTATTATGTTCCCTCGAAACATTATTCCTATTCTATCGCTCACATAATAAGCGGTTGCGAGGTCATGAGTTATGTATAAAACACTCACACCGTGGTTATCTCTCAGCTCTTTAAAGAGATTAACTATTGACATCCTCAATGAGGCATCCACCATGGAAACCGGCTCATCAGCTACTAAAAGAGATGGTTTAGTTATCAGCGCCCGGGCTATGGATATCCTTTGCAGTTGCCCTCCCGAAAATTCACTGGGATACCTCCCCTCTACCTCTTCCATGCCCAATCCCACTGATTGGAGAGCTTCTTCTATAGCTTTTTTATCTCCTTTCCCTTTCATCATTCCAAAGTATTTTGCAGTATCGCATAAATAACTATCTACTTTTCTCAAGGGGTTGAAAGTTTCAAAGGGATTCTGGAATATGGATTGTACCTCTTTCATAAATTCTTTTTTCTCTTCCCATTTCCGGAGGTCTCCGATAAATTTATTTTTATAGTACACTTCCCCTTGAGTGGGCTCAAGAAAACCTAAAAGAATTTTTGATACCGTCGTCTTTCCACAGCCACTTTCTCCAGCTAAGGTAAATATTTCGTTTTTATTTACCTGGAAAGATACATCATCAACTGCTAAGAGTCTACTCCGGGCAAAACCCCCTCCTATTACGAATACCTCTTGCAGGTTTTTTGCTCTTATCAGTTCTTCTTTTTCCGGATTATTGTCTTTTTTATTCATTGTAGCCCCTCCTTGGAGGATAAGAAACAAGCTGATTTATGATCGGTATTCGTTTCTACTAATGGGGGTCTTTCTTTTCTACAGATATCCATGACATAGGGACACCGGGGGTGGAAGGGACATCCCGGCGGTAAATTAGAAAGCGAAGGTGGAGTACCTGGTACACTGGGTTTATAACTTTTATCTCCCATCTTAGGAAGAGAAGCAATTAAAAACCTGGTATAGGGATGCAAGGGATTTTCAAATATCTCTTCAGTTTTAGCTTCTTCTACAAACATGCCAGCGTACATTATTCCTATTCTATCGGTTATATTGGCATGCACTGCCATGTCATGGGTAACTAAAATTATCGTGTTTTTCTGTAATTTTTGAATATCTTTTAAGAGCTGTATTACTGCTCTTTGAGCCACTACATCCAGGGCAGTGGTGGGTTCATCAGCTACTATTATTCTAGGTTTCAAAATAGTTGCTAAAGCAATGGTAGTTCTCTGTCTCATCCCTCCTGAGAGCTGATGAGGATAAGATTTCAGCACCCTCATCGGTAATCCCAGAGCTGATAAGTGTTGTTTTAACGGTTCTTCAAAATCTTTCTTTTCATCATTTATCTTCTGATGGGCAGTAAAGAAGTCCTTAAATGACTCCTTTACTCTTATTATGGGATTCAGAGCGTTCATAGAACCCTGGGGGATATAAGATATATATTTCCACCGTAGTTTTCTGAACTCTTCCTCTTTCACTTCCGCTACATCTACATATTTCCCATCTACTGCGTAGTATATACTTCCTCCCACCATCCGCAGGGGTGGTTCTACCAATTTACATATGGTTTTTAAAAATGTACTTTTTCCACAACCACTTTCTCCAGCTATTCCGTATATCTCATCTTCATGAATACCGATAGTTACATCATTTACTGCTTTTACTTCTTTTTTCTCTGTTCCCATTTCCAAGATATAGTAAGATTTTAAATTTTCTGTTTTCAGGATGTCCATATTTTAACCCCTTGCCTCCCCGATTCTCTGGATTCTGGTTCGAGGGTCAAGATACTCACTCAGGCTGCTGGAGAGTAAATATAAAGCCACAAACAGGAATATAGATATCACAACCGGCGTTAATATCCACCACCAGTATCCCAGAAGCATGGACTGGTAGTTAACTGCCCAGTGAATCATAGTACCTATGGTGGGTACTTCTATGTTGGTCAAGCCTAATATGGCCAGAGTCACTTCCATTCCTATTGCCCAGATCATGTTATTTATTATTGTAGAAAATATTATCGGTATTATGAAAGGGAAGTACTCTTTAATCACTAAGTTAAATGTTTTTGTGCCCGATAGGATAGCAGTGTAAGTAAATTCTCTTTCTCTCAAGCTCAATACCTGTGACCTTATAACTCTGGCATCCCAGGCCCAGCCAAATAAGCTCAGTATTAACCCCAGAGCTACCATGGTTAAGTTCCCTCTCATCACTGAAGCTATCAGTATAAGGATGGGTAAAAGAGGCATAACTACAAAACTATCGTTTATGGACATGAGAATAGTATCCGTTCTTCCTCCCCGGTATCCGGCCACCAATCCCACTATTATTGCTATCACTCTCGATATCGATGAAGCTATCAAGGCTATGGTCAGCGAGTTTCTTATGGCAAATGTAGATTGCCAGAAGAGGTCTTGTCCCTGGGAAGTAGTCCCAAATATGTGGGGCCATCTTGGCGGCAGGTCTCGAGGCACTACATTCCATTTGAGAGGATTGTAAGGAGAAAAGAAAGAGAGCAGAGACATAAAAGCGAGGACGCATATCACTATGAAAGCAAATTTGAATCTCCCATCTTTCATCAGTTCTTTAAAAGATTCCAAGGCAGTCACCTCATCTATGTCTTATTCGTGGATCAAAGAGGGGGTATAGGAGATCGATTATCAACGTTGCTCCTGCTATCCCTATAACCGAGAGAGAAGTTACACCCATTATCAGGTTGTAATCACCAGAGTTGATGGCTCCATATATCAATGTCCCTATTCCGGGATAGGAAAATACTATCTCAGTTATCAAAGCTCCCCCAAATATCTGCCCTAATGATAGGGCAAGACCAGTTATCTGGGGCAATAACCCATTTTTGAATACGTATTTGAAAGCTATTTTGGATTCTTTAAGCCCCCCGGCTTTGGCATACATAACGTAGTCCTCTGCTACTATGTTTGAGACTATGAGTTTCATAGTCATAAAGTTGGCTGCCATTCCCAGAACCATTAAAGAGATAGCAGGGAGAAAAGAATGTTTCAAGACATCGGAAATAAAAGCCCAATTAAAGCCTATTCTCCTTCCCACCGAATATCCTCCTGCAGAAGGAAAAACTGGAAAGAGATAGGCAAATAATATAAGAAGCAACAGGGCAAATATATAATAGGGTATAGGCCTTATGACCATACATACGTTATCCAGTATTTTTGCCCATCTTCTATTCTTGAAATATCCTGCTATTCCTCCTAAAAAATTACCCACTATCCAGGAAATCAAGGTAGTAGCAATCAACAACCCTGCTGTCCAGGGCAGAGAATTCATTATGAGCTGAGTAACTGGAGTGGGGAACTGGAACAAGGAAGGACCAAAATCACCTCGAAACAACCTCCCCCAGAAAGCAAAATATTGCTGAAAGACGTTGCCTCCTAAACCATACAGTTCAGTTAGTGATTTTCGCATGTTATCTACTGCAGCCGGGTCTAAAAAAGCCCCCTGGGAAGTTATTCGATTGATAACTTCCTGGACCGGGTCAGCAGGGCTTAGTCTCGGTACTATGAAAACTATGGTTATCCCTACAAAGACCACTACTAAAAACTGAACTAGTCTTGGAAGTAAATAACGTTTGAAGAATAACACTGATTCACCTCCGTATCCAATAATGCCCCCACACAGGGGGGCATTATTGAGTATAGCATATTTATCTCTGTACAGGTTCTAAGAAAGGAAGCATGTATTTAAAGTTCGGCCAGTGATGATATGGTTGGGTGTAAGGATTTTCAGCTCCAGGATAGTTAGTCCAGTAATATTCATCCCAGGCTACCACTCCTGGATAACTAAATGTGGGGATAGTGGGCATTTCCCTGACAAGGATTTTTAAACCTTCCATGCCCAATTCCAGATTCTTCGGGTCATCCCAGTCGATTTTTTCCATTTCTTCTATAACTTTGTCTAATTCTTCATTATACCATCTCGAAGAGTGGCCAACTGCCTGCTCACCAATGGGTCTATAGTAAGAAGTTCGGAAAGGACTCAACACCCGGGACAGGTCAAAATGCCCTCCCCAGGGCTCTATTGCCGGCCAGTTGTCGCTAACTACATAATCACCGGTCTGGGCTAATGACGCATAGGCTTCGGAAGGGCTCACAGTCACATCGATCCCAAAGTTTCTCCACTGCTGTGCCGCAGCAAGAGAATTACGATGCTGGGGGTGAGTAGGGCTGGGATGAGCGGTTATGGTGATTTTCCAGGGTGTACCATCAGGCAGGAGCCATTTTCCATCTGCATCTCTGGTGAAACCATTCCTGAGCAATAATTGTTCTGCTACATCAGGAGCATATTTCCACCATCCCGGTCCAAAGGCTTCTCTTATTTCTTCGGGGTCTTCAGGTACAGTGTAGCCTCTACTCTTTGCATACTCAACAAGTCGGAAGGGGGCATCGGGGTCATAAGGTTTGAAAGGTTCTCCATTCACTTCAATATCTAAAGTGAAGTTCTTCAACCACTCTTCCATAGGTTTATAGTACCATTCTTGATACGCAGGTATTGGAGGTACATGCAGAACCCCCATAGTAGCAGCACCATCAAAAGCTATTCCAATGTAGTCTACTATGTCTATTGCTAGAGTCAAAGCCCATCTGACATCTCTCAGATTAAACGGGGGTACATCGTTGTTGAAAGTTATTCCTGTCATACAGGGGTCTACGTTAACCACCCAGGGATATTCTTTTCTATAACCTCTTGAATATTCGTTTCTCTCTAATATTGCACGGAATGCTTCCATAGTTAAATCGGTCATATCTAAGTTATGATTTGCTTGAGCTATCACCTGATTTGTTGCTTCTCCATAGTAGTAGAAAAGCACATATTTAGGTTTGGGCATACCATATAGCATTCCAGTAGGAGTTTTATCCCAATCTTCTCTTCGCTCCCAGAGAGTCCAGTAGCCTGCCTGGTCGAAATCTTTAAGTACATAAGGGCCACTGCTTACGGGGGGATTAAAATCAAAAGTTAGAGGGTCTTCTAATTTTTCAAAAATGTGTTTGGGGAAAGGTCTCCATCCTCCCCATCTATCTACAAAATTAGTATGGAATCGAGAGTTGGATTCTTTAAGTTCAAACACTACTGTATAATCATCGGTTTTATATACTTTATCCACGTAAAGACTGAATGGAGCATTATAAGACATCCCAGAGTTTTGCATACATAACTCTACCCCATACACTATATCATCTGCAGTTATGGGAGCTCCATCGCTCCACTGGCAACCTTCTCTCAGCTTTACTGTCATCTGAGTGAAGTCTTCATTGTAAATAGGAGCTTCTCTAGCTAGAGCATTTATAACTTCTCCTGTCGTAGGGTCAACTATCCAGAGAGGCTCTAGCATCAACTGCTGTACTCCTCTATCTGGATTTCTCCAGGCAGTGGTGAAAACGTTAAAGTTCCCTGGTGTCCCTACCCTACCTGTCAGTACATTAGCAATTAGGGTTTCTTCTCTGGGAGTATCCTCAGATAGCTGAGCAAAACTTATCCCGGCAAAACCCATCACCAGTACTAACAAAGATACAAACAAGATTAAAGAGCTTCTTCTCACCAGCTACACCTCCAGTCTGAAAAATAATATCTTTTTGCTCTTAAATCCTCTAACTTTTTTCAGTTCCTTATTAATCACTCATTTTTTAATTAGAGATTATCCCGGTTAGGCCCTCCACAGTTAAAGTACATCTACTTTCTGGAAGTCTTAAGATAATCAATTACCTACTCCATCATCCGCTTACCTCTCAATTAACCTACAGGGTAAAGTAATCCCTTTTTCCTCACCTCCTTTTATTCTCTCTG
>DAOSVE010000061.1:0-10565 GCA_035593465.1 Candidatus Atribacteria bacterium
TGAAGAGACTATTATCAGAGAAGAAATAACTTTTGAAGAAAAGACGCCTTGCTAAATAAAAAGTGGATGGCTTTTGCAACAAAGATGTTTTATAGATAGGAGACCATCCAGTTATGAAAAATACTCCTGATGAAGCACAAAAACAAGAGTTGAATCAAATACTAAAAAGGAGTTTTTAATGATAACTAAAGGGAAATTGGGAGAAAGTCTCGGTCGAATAGGAATTATCGAATAAAGAGGCCAAAAGCACAAAGGAGCTATCTTTAGAAATGTGATTTATTACAGAATAGCCACAAACAGTCTTCTGACAGCTATTGAAGAATGTAATAGCACTATGGTAAAATAATACGTAGAAAAGGTATTAGGGCGCGGTTAACTCAGCGGTAGAGTGCCATCCTCACACGGTGGAAGTCGCTGGTTCGAATCCAGCACCGCGCACCATTTATTTAAAGTATCCCACAAAACCTGCTAAAGCGCTTAAGACTTGATTCCTGTCTATTATCTCTACTGCTCTTATCTCATCTAAGCTTTCCCTCACTTTCTCTATGGGTATATCCAGTCCCTTTTCTTTTAATTCATACTGCATCACTCTCAGAATATAGAAGCTCAAGAAACATAACAGGATGTGTCCTTCTATTCTTTTAGGAGTCCAATGATATACTGGCCGGATATCCAAAGTACTTTTCATAATCCGGAAAGATTCTTCTATCTTCCATAAGGTATAATAAGCTTCTAAGGCATCTTGAGGTTTGATATCCTCTTCGCTGCTCTCTATACCATAGTAACCATCAAGCTTCCCATCTCAATAGAGGGCTTCTTCATCCACATACCAGGTTTCTTTATTAGTATTCTTGAGATATTTCTTACCTCCTCTTTTATTACTGGCAGTAATTTTAGATTGGTTCTGTAAAAGTTTCGTAGTAAGAAACCCCCCCCCGAATGTTATAATTTATAGAAAAGGGAGGAAAAATTCGTGGACTATATAATTACTGATATACCCAAAGATCAAATTATAAAAATAAAACACCCACCTGTGGGAAAATTTGGACGCTACCTATTTAATGGACAGCGTTTATTTCAAAGACTATTATTAGTCAAATTACATACAGAATGGATGAAGGATGAAACAAAATAACTGTGAAAAGATTGTAGTCGCCGTTTCGTATGGACATGACTCAGTACTTGATTTTTATCATAAAGTGGAATTTTACGAAAGACTGATAGAACTGGAATATAAGGAATAGAAATGATCGATCATGTATGCCTGGTTGTGAATAATCTTGAAGAGTCACGAAAGTATTATGAAAGAATCCTGAATATGGAAAGCAGGAAATCAAACACGGATAGTAAAACAATATTGCTTGAAAATAAAGAAGTGCATTTTTTCATAACAGAGCGAGATTTTCCAAAAGAATATATAAAAATGCAGCATATATCAATTCGAACAGAATCAATCGAGGCAAAGAGGCAGGAATTGGTGGAAAAAGGGATAACCGAATTAACAATGGGAGAATTCAGACAATTTCGATATCACAATTATAAATGGATTGAATGGCAGGATCCGAATGGAATACGGCTTGAATATGTTGAATTAATTTAGGAACTGAACTCAACATAAAATAACCTTTCGAACCTGAGCCAGGGCAACAAGATACGAATTTTTGAAAACCAGATACCGGGGAAAGATTTAACCTTCCCCGGTATCGTCAAAGTAGTCTTGGCCTAAATTAAATTCTACTTCTTCATCGTCCTCAAATGCTTCTCCTGCTCCCATTAACTCCCACATATCTAAGCTTTCTTCTTTCAATTCTTCTCTTCGTTTTTTCTCTTTCTCTGCTCCTTCAGTAGAAAGACGAATATGTCTGTATTTACTAAAGCCGGTACCAGCAGGAATAGCTTTCCCGATGATTACATTTTCTTTAAGACCAATTAGTTCATCAACTTTACCTTTAATAGCTGCATCAGCTAAAACATGGGTAGTCTGCTGAAAAGAAGCAGCAGAAAGAAAACTATCCACTGCTAAAGAAGCCTTGGTAATGCCCAAAACCACCGGTCTTCCAGTAGCTACCTGCTTTAATCCTGGCAAATACAATATTTCCTCCACCAGACTTCTAATTTCTTTGTCTTCACCTGGTTCCCGGATGAGGAGAAATCCTATATTATCTCCAGCAATTTTAACCACATCATCTCTATCAATTATTTCTCCAGCCTTCACCATTACTACTCCATCGCTGCCGGATACAATATCTTGAGCCACCACTTTACCCACTATTTCCTTTTCTAAAAGCTCTATCAACCTACCTTCTATGGAGAAAAATCGACCATCAGAAAGAGGGATTTCTTTTACCCCTTCACTGACTAGTCGACGAGCTATGCCTCTACTTATCGCCTGTCCAGCCTGAACAATAACTTCACCATTTTGAGGGCTAATTACATCTTTAGCTACTTCTTTCCCCAGAATTTCCTCCCGCAGAGCTTTAACCAGACTCTCTTTAATGGGAAAAACTTTAACGTCCTTCCACACTACTACCTTTTCAACTCCATGTTCATCAAGTAATTCAATAGTTTCGTTATCCAGTCGAGCGCTAGCTGGAAGAAGTACTTCTCCACTCTGGGGGTCAACTACTTCCTCAGCCAATATTGACCCGCGGAGTTTTTCCCAGATAGATTTGTCTCTGGCTCTCAATTTAATTGGTCCCATTTCCGCTATCTGGTCCAGAACCTCTGGTTTTAACAATTCACCAGCTTTTAGTAAAACTCTACCTTCTGAAGTTTTGATTTCTTCTACATTAACTTTATCTGCCAGTTCTACCCCCAGATTACGATAACCCCGTACCACTCGAAGTAAACTACTCTTTTTCTCCACCAGGAAAGACTTACAATCAGAAGAGAGAATCAGCCGAATATCATCTTCGTCCAGGACTTTGCCTCGAGGTAATATAACTTCACCGGTTATATCCAGTACTTCTTCCATTAAAACGGCATCAGTCAGGAAATCTTGTGCTCTTTCTATTAAAAGTTTATTTTCTTCTCCAATTTTTTCATTTTCCTCTTTGAAATCTTCCAGAAACACCAGTTCCCCGGAGAGAAGAGTAGTATCACCAGCATTCTCCACCATAACTTTGTTGAGATTAGCAATCTGGCGAATAATAACTTCGATGTGTTTATCATTAATGCTTACTCCTTGAGAGATATAAACCGATTGAATCTCGTTGAGAAGGTATTCCTGCACCGCTTTAATACCTTTAACTCTCAATATATCTCGAGGGTCAATAGGTCCTAAAGTAAGCCGGTCACCAGCTTGTACTCTTTCTCCCTCAGTAACGCAAATCTTTATATCTTGAGGAACAAAATAAGTACGCACTGATTGGTCTTCTTCTTCCTCATCAGGGATAACGTATATTTTTCTCCTCATTCCTACTGTTTCTATTTTCTCCACTACTCCATATACATCAGAAAGAATAGCAGCTTTTTTAGGTTTTCTCACCTCAAATAGCTGTTCCACCCGAGGCAAACCCTGAGTGATATCTTCACCAGTAACTCGAATACCACCAGTATGGAAAGTACGCATGGTGAGCTGAGTTCCTGGCTCCCCAATTGATTGAGCAGTTATTATCCCCACCGCCTCTCCTATATCTACCAATCGTCCAGTAGCTAAATTTCTACCATAGCATTTCTGACACACTCCGTAGCGAGTTCGGCAAGTAAGAGGCGACCTTACCAGAGCTTCTTTTATTCCTCTTTCTCTAAACAGAGAAACTACGTTTTCATCAATTTCTTCTCCAGCATGAACCAGTATTTCTCCGCTATTTTTATCTACTATATCCTTTAGTGCTACTCTTCCTAAAATTCTTTCTTCAAAAGATTCTATAAGATGGTCATTTTCATCTCGCAGGTCAAAAAGTAAAACCCCTTCTTCCGTTCCACAATCTTCTTCTCTAACAATAACATCTTGAGCAACGTCTACCAGGCGGCGAGTGAGGTAGCCAGATTTAGAAGTACGCAAGGCAGTGTCAGCTAGGCCTTTTCTTGCTCCATGAGTAGAAATAAAATACTCCAAAACGCTTAACCCTTCCCGGAAATTAGCTTTTATAGGATATTCTATAATTCTTCCTGAAGGATCAGCCATCAAACCTCGCATACCAGATAACTGGCTAACCTGGCGGATACTTCCTCGAGCCCCTGATTTAGCCATCATATTAACCGGGTTGAATTCATCCAGATCTTCGAGAATAGCATCGGCTACTTTGTTAGAAGCGTCAGTCCAGATATCTATAACTTTTTGTTCTCTCTCTTCTTCAGTGATTAGACCCTCGGCGTAGTGCTGGTTGATTTCCTCCACTCGGCGGTTAGCATCATCAATGATGCTCCATTTCTCAGGAGGAATTTCCAGGTCTTGCACACTAATGGTTGTTCCAGAACGGGTAGCAAAATGAAAACCTCTCTTTTTGATATTATCCAACATGGCTACCGTAGCTTCATTACCCAGCTTTCGATAACAGAGGTCAGCAATTTCAGATAGCTTCTTTTTAGTTATTGGCTCATTGTAATAAGGTATACCATCGGGCAGTAACTCATTAAATATGGCTCTACCAAGAGTGGTTTCTTTTATTTCCGGATGTTTTGCAGTAATTTCTCTAATTCTGATTGGTTCGTGCAAATCCAAGTTACCCAGGTCATAAGCAAGAAGAGCTTCATTTACATCTCCAAAATATTTTTTGCTCTCTCCACCTCGCGACAGGGTCAAATAGTAGCAACCCAGTACCATATCCTGGGTGGGAACAGCAACCGGTCTACCACTGGCTGGAGAGAGAACATTATGAGAAGAAAGCATGATAATTTGTGACTCAGCCTGTGCCTCAGCAGAAAGAGGAACATGTACCGCCATCTGATCTCCATCAAAGTCAGCATTAAAAGCCGAACAAGCTAAAGGATGCAGCTGAATTGCGTTACCCTCCACAAGAACAGGCTGAAAGGCCTGAATGCTCAATCGGTGAAGAGTAGGAGCCCGGTTGAGTAAAACCGGATGTTCAGCTATCACTTCTTCTAAAGCCGCCCATACTTCTTCTTCTCGCGCTTTCTCTACCATCCTTTTGGCACTTTTAATATTCTGAGCAAAACCTCTATCCACCAGCTTTTTCATAACAAAAGGTTTAAAAAGCTCCAGAGCCATTTTCTTAGGAACACCGCACTGGTCAAAAGCCAGACGAGGACCAGAAACAATAACCGACCTTCCTGAATAATCTACTCTTTTACCCAGAAGATTTTGTCTGAACCTTCCCTTTTTACCTTTTAACATATCACTAAGTGATTTCAAAGGACGATTCCCCGGTCCGAGAACCGGTCTACCTCTTCTACCATTATCAAAAAGAGCATCAACTGCTTCCTGAAGCATTCTTTTTTCATTTTTCACAATGATTTCCGGAGCACCCAGCTGGAGAAGCCTCTTTAAGCGGTTATTCCGGTTAATTACTCGTCGATAAAGGTCATTCAAGTCTGAAGTAGCAAACCTTCCTCCATCTAACTGTACCATGGGACGTAAATCAGGAGGCAGAACAGGAATAGTCTCAAGAATCATCCATTCCGGACGGTTACCCGATTTAGCAAAAGACTCTACTACCTGTAATCTCTTAATGAGTTTTTTAGCTTTCTGGCCAGAAGCCTCTCTAAGTTCCTTACGCAATTCTCGAGCTAACTGATTTACATCAATATTGCTCAAAATTTCTTTTATTGCTTCCGCTCCCACTCCTGCTTTGAACGTGGAGTCATAATGGCTAAGCAACCGAGCCTCAGTTTCCAAGATTATTTGTGCCACCTTCAAACCTGTTTGTCCCGGATCGATTACCATATAACAAGGCTCTTCCACTGTTTCAGATAGAGGAGTCTCTTCAAAGAGCCCCCCAAATATTTCTTGCAACTCTTTTACTTCAGATTCAGAAAGTTCATCTTCCCGCTGATAAGGAAATACTCGAATATCGACTACTTCAAATTGACCTTCTTCTACTTCCTCTACAGTAAAACTTTCTTTATACTTAGAACGATAACGAGTATATTCTTTAACGCTCAACTTGTCTCCAATAGTAAAAGGAAGACTGTGGACTTCTACAACCCGGTAAGCAGGGTCGGCTTTAAAATTGGGGTCATATTTAGAATAGATTTTATACTCTATATCCCGGATAGTGGATCCTGCTTCCAAATCAGTAGAACCCGGATCCACTACTTTATAGCAATCTTCCCTTTTCCTACCTGAGGCAAAATATAATACCTTTTCTAGATTTTTAGGTAAAATCCCTAAGATAAGAGCCATCTTGCTGGGAATACTTTTGAAATACCAGATGTGGGAGACCGGAGCAGCTAATTCGATGTGCCCTAATCTCTCTCTTCTAACTGAAGAGCGAGTTATTTCCACTCCGCAGCGGTCACAAACTACTCCTTTATCTCTAACTCTTTTATATTTTCCACAATAGCATTCCCAATCTCGAGTAGGTCCAAATATTTTCTCACAGAAAAGTCCATCTCTTTCTGGTTTCAAAGTCCGATAGTTTATAGTCTCGGGCTTTTTGACTTCTCCGTGAGACCACTTACGAATTTCTTCTGGAGAAGCTAATCTAATTTGGATAGCACCTAAATCATTAACGTCTATCAAGGATTCTCCTCCTCTATTCTATTTTTCTCTTCTCTGGAGATTGATATCTAAAACAGGAGTTTCTTCTTCTTCCTCTTCTACTTCCTCCAGAGAAATTTCTCTTTTTTTAGAATCAAACACTCTCACATCAAGGCACAAGCTCTGCAATTCTTTCACCAGTACCTTGAAAGACTCAGGAAGAGAGGGTTTAAGAATATTCTTACCTTTAACAATAGCTTCATAGGCCTGCACTCTCCCTGTAATGTCATCAGACTTCACGGTAAGCATTTCCTGCAAAGTATAAGCTGCTCCATATCCTTCCAGAGCCCATACCTCCATTTCACCAAATCTCTGACCACCAAACTGAGCTTTTCCTCCCAGAGGTTGTTGAGTCACCAAAGAGTAAGGGCCGGTAGAACGAGCATGAATTTTAGTTTCTACAAGATGGGCTAGTTTGAGCATATATATATAACCCACGGTAACTTCGTTATCAAAAGGCTCTCCTGTTCTTCCATCATAAAGAACAGTTTTACCCTGAGGGAGAAGCTTGAAATCAGGAGAAACTCGTGAATCAAAAAAGTAATCAAAGGGGCCTTCCTCTTTCGGAGCTTCAACTTTTCTCATGAGTTCCATAATTTCTTCTTCTCGCGCCCCATCAAAGGGAGGGCTGGACATAAACTGTCTTTCTTTATTGGCTATCCACCCTAAGTGAGTTTCCAGAACCTGCCCTACATTCATCCGGGAAGGAACTCCCAGGGGGTTAAGCACAATATCTACTGGTGTTCCATCGGGGAGATAAGGCATATCTTCTTCTCGAACTATTCGAGCTACCACTCCTTTATTTCCATGTCTACCAGCCATTTTATCTCCTACCGATATTTTCCTCTTTTGAGCTACAAAAAGTTTTACCGTCTTGTTCACTCCCGGAGCCAATTCATCACCATTTTCCCGGGAGAAAACTTTAATGTCGATAACTTTACCATACTCTCCATGAGGAATGCGAAGTGATGTATCTCTGACCTCTCGAGCTTTTTCTCCAAATATTGCCCGCAAAAGTTTCTCCTCCGGAGTAAGTTCGGTCTCTCCTTTAGGGGTTACCTTGCCCACCAGAATGTCCCCCGGTTTAACATCCGAACCTATTCTCACTATCCCTTCTTTATCCAAGTTGCGCAGCATATCTTCTCCTAAATTCGGAATATCCCGGGTGATTTCCTCCGGGCCTAATTTCGTATCCCGGGCTTCCACTTCATATTCATCGATATGAATAGAAGTAAAAACGTCTTCTTTAACCAATCTTTCACTGATCATAATGGCGTCTTCAAAATTTTCTCCTTCCCAGGGCATGAAAGCCACAAGAACGTTCCTACCCAGGGATAGTTCCCCCATAGAGGTGCAGGGACCATCAGCAATGATTTGCCCTTTTTCTACTCTGTCTCCTCTTCTAACTATTGGTTTATGATTAATACAGGTACTCTGATTAGACCTCTGGAATTTATTCAATTCATATACATCCACTCCGCCATCCTCTGCCTCTATTTCAATTTGTAGAGCATCAGCTTTTTTCACTACTCCATTTCTTTTAGCTATAACTGTAGCTCCTGAATCTTGCGCCACCTTATATTCTATTCCCGTCCCGATATAGGGAGGATGAGGAACTAAAAGGGGAACAGCCTGCCTTTGCATGTTAGTGCCCATCAACGCCCGATTAGCATCGTTGTGCTCTAAAAAGGGAATCAAAGCAGCAGAAGCACTAATAATCTGCTGAGGAGAAACATCAATGAAATCAATTTTATCACGAGGAACTTCCACTATTTTTTCTCTGAACCGGGCTATTATGTTCTCCGCCTGGATATAACCTTCTTCATCCAAGGGCACGTCAGGGGGAGCGGTATGATAAAGGTCTTCTTCATCAGCAGAAAGGTAAACAACTTCATCGGTAACTCTTCCATCCACCACCCTTCGATAAGGAGTTTCTATAAATCCATAATCATTAACTTTAGCGAATATACACAGAGAAGTAATAAGACCAATATTGGGGCCTTCTGGAGTTTCAATAGGACATATTCTTCCATAATGAGTGTAATGAACGTCTCTTACTTCAAAACCGGCCCTTTCCCGGCTCAAACCTCCAGGTCCTAAAGCGCTTAATCTTCGCTTATGAGTAATCTCAGAAAGAGGATTGACCTGATCCATGAATTGAGAAAGCGGGCTACTACCCAAAAACTCTCGCATAGCAGCAACAATAGGCCTCACGTTGATAAGACTTTGAGGAGTAGCTGATTCCAGATCAGGCTGAATAGTCATTCGCTCCCGAATCACTTTCTCTACTCGTAAAAGACCGATACGAAACTGATTCTGTAAAAGTTCTCCCACCATACGAGCTCTTCGGTTACCAAGGTGGTCAATATCATCTTCATAACCAATACCATCGATAAGGTTAAGAAAGTAGCGAATACTACCTACTACATCTTCGGGAGTAAGGGTTCGGCCCTTTTTTACTCTCACTCTTTCTATTCCCAATCCTCGTAAATCCCGGATAAGACTTAAAGTTAAAGGTCTTCCCTTTTCTACCAAAACTTCTCCGGTAACCTCATCTCGTACCGGTTCACTCAAAACCTTTCCTTCTAAATCTTCAGAAAGAACCTCCCAGGTATCTTCTCGTTCCACATAAATTTTTACCGGCAAATCTTCCTCATTAAGTACTGTTATGTATTCTATTGGATATTCTTCGCTAAGCTCTTCTACTTCTCGAGCCAAGCGACGGTTAATCTTCTCTCCTTTTCTTCCCACTATTCGATAACGAGAAAAATCAATGTCTTCGCCCAGTAAATTGATATCTCGTACACACTCCTTATTTAACAAATCTATAACAATATCTTCAGCTAATACTGGTTCTTCTATCCTAATAACTCTTTCTTCCAATTTCAGTTTATTAGTTATTTTATATCGACCTACTTCACCCAAATCATAATGGCGAGGGTCAAAAAAGAGATATTTAATAAAATCTCGGGTATTTTCCTCAGTAGGAGGCTCGCTAGGACGAAGTTTACGAAAGATTTCTATCACTGCCTCTTTATAGTTAGTAGAAGGGTCTCTCTCCAGAGTTTTACGGATAACCGGATGATAATCAAATAGAGATAAAATCTCTTCGTTATTTTCGTATCCTAAAGCTCTAACTAAAGTGACAGCATTAATTTTTCTCCTTTTATCCACTCGTACATAAATGATATCTCCTGGATCGATTCCAAATTCTAACCATGCTCCCCGATTGGGAATAATCTTAAAGCCATAATCCACTTTTCCGGTAGAAGCAACTTCTCGAGAGAAAAATACTCCCGGAGAGCGAACTAACTGAGTAACCACTGCTCGTTCAGCACCATTAACTACGAAGGTGCCCCATTCAGTCATAAGGGGTATATCACCCATGTACACATCCTGTTCTTTTATCGCATTAGTCTGCCGGTCAATTAATCTTATCCGTGCATGAAGAGGAACAGAATAAGTTCTTCCTTTTTCCTTGGCTTCTCTAACATTAAAAACTGGCTCCTCCAATCGATAATTAACAAATTCCAGAACCAACCTTCCAGTAAAATCTTGAACTGGAAACACTTCCAGAAAAACTTCCTGCAATCCTTGCTTTTTGCGGCTTTCAGGTGGAACATCTCTTTGTAAAAACCAGTCAAAGGACTTCTTTTGAATCTCTATAAAATCAGGAAGTTCCAAAGAAGAAGGAATTTTGGCAAAACTCTGCCTTTCAATATAACTTACACTCACTAATCACACCACCTTTTGAGGGAAAATCGAGTAGCAATTTTTGTTAGATGATAATTTACTTGAAGAAAGAAAAATAACTTTTCGTCCTCCCGTCTTAAATACACCTGAAAAGACGAAGAATCATTATATAGACTTTTTAGTCAAATGTCAACAGGTGTATCACTTA
>DAOSVE010000062.1:0-10429 GCA_035593465.1 Candidatus Atribacteria bacterium
CTTAAAAAGCAAATAAACAAAAACTACTGGTGGGAAAATATCCACCAGTATGCTGAAGATAAAATACTCCAGCATAACAACCTTGAGTTTTTGACTTCCGATGTAATTTACTTTTTAAAAGTTTGTTAGTTTAACAGGTTTTGTGTAATACTATAATTATCCATATTTCTCCTCGTCCTTCGAGGGAGAGGGTTAGGGTGAGGGTTTTTTCATTATCATGGGGATACCTCTATCATCCCTTGCTGTCATTTTTTGAACGTATTAGAGCGTAAAAAGCAAAAGACTACTGAGGAAGGTTTTTCCCCTCAGTAAATAGAGAAACACTGTTATGAAATTTGCAGGTAACTATAAAAATCTACTTTTATAATATACAATGTGATTCTTTGCCGTTATTTTGCTAAAATAGTTAAGATATTATTTAATGAGAGGAGATAATGGTTTGGAATTAGTCTTAGGTATGAAAGATTCTTATCCCCGGGAGGTAAAAAGAAAACGGGAGATGGAATTTGTCCTGCGCCATCTTTTTGAGAGATGGGGGTATGAGGAAGTGGAGCCTCCCACTATAGAATATTATTCTACTTTAGAAAATACCTTAGGAGATGAAGCCAAGGAAAGAGTCTATAAATTTGTAGACCGAAATGGTAAGTTAGTCTCTCTCCGTCCTGAATTTACCACTTCCATAATGCGGATGTACAGTAAAAAAGAGCTGAGAGAATCTACGCCTCACCGGGTTTACTATGTAGGGAAGATATTTCGCTATCCTTCTTCACCTCTGCGAATAGAAGGTGAGCTTACCCAGCTGGGCTTAGAAAACTTAGGTAAAAACGGTGTAGATACCGATGCCGAAATAATTGCTCTCTCTCTATCAGCTCTTTTAGCTCTTCAGGAATTGGGAATAGAAGATTTTATGCTGGATATTGGTCACGTTGGTATATTTCAGGGAGTGTTGTCTTCCCTTCCTCTTTCTCATTCAGAGAAACTTTCTCTAAAAACTTTGCTCAAGAAAAAGGATTTTGTGGCTCTGGAAAATTTTACCTCTATTTCTTCTCACCCTCTTTTCCCTTTTCTTCTCCATCTTCCTTTCTTGCGAGGGAAAAGAGAAATCTTAGAAGAAACTCGGAAAAATTATCCTCTCAATTCTCCCTTAATTGATGCCTTAGATTATCTGGAAGAAATATGGAATATCATTAGCGATTTTCACCTGGAAGAACATGTCTTTATTAACTTAGGGTTAGTGAGAGACTTTGATTACTACACCGGGGTAGTATTCGAAGGATTTTCTCCCCGGTCAGGATATCCACTTTTAGCGGGAGGAAGGTACGATGAGCTTTTAGAAAAGTCAGGAAATAACCTGCCGGCCTGCGGATTTGCCTTATTTTTGGAACGCTTGATGGAAGTGCAAAAAGAAAATCTTAAAGAAAGCCGCCTTCCTTTTATTACTATAAATTACCCTTCTCGTTTTCGTTCCTCTATCTTTGCTCTGGCAGAAAAAATGAGAAAGGAAGGAATCCCCGTAATAATGGAAGAAGGAAAAGGAGAAGATATCCAGGTTTTACAAGGGAAAGAACTTATTTATCAGGGAAAGGATGAAGGAAAGATTAAAACTCTTATCCAGGAGAGGTTCAAATCATGGGAAAGCTAACTATGTCCATACCTACAGGTAGAATGAAGGAGGAGTCTTTGGCTCTTCTTTCTCGTTTACCTCAGTGTCCACCTCTTGATTTTGTTAACTCTCGGCAGCTGGTCGTAGAGCGAGAAGACCTGCCCTGGCGCATTATTTTTTCTCATCCCAAAGATTCCTCTACTTATGTAGAGTTTGGAGCGGCGGATATAGGAATAGTAGGGAAGGATATTCTCTTAGAGAGAGAAAACGAAGTCTATGAATTATTACAACTCCCTATTGGAAAATGTACTATGGTTTTAGCTGCCCCTCTATCTACTTCCCGGGAGGAACTATTAGAAAAGGAGGCTCTGCGGATTGCCACTAAATATCCTAATTTTACCCGTCGATATCTTCAGGAGAGTGGTATAACTGCTAATGTAGTTTTTCTTTATGGCTCAATTGAATTAGCTCCTCCCATAGGTTTAGCCGACGCTATTGTAGATTTAGTCTCTACGGGGAAAACTTTACGAGAAAACCGCTTGCAGGTAGTGGAAGAAATCGTCCCTATCTCGGGTAGATTGGTGGCTAACCCCGTAAGTATTAAAACTCATTCTAAAGAAATTTATCTTTTAGTAAGAGACTTGAAGGAAGTGATGCAGCATGTCTGAAGTGCCCATAGTAATCAAACCTGTTTCTAACTTAGAAGAGCTATCGTGGAGCCTTCAGCTGAACCGTCAGCTACTCTATAAGAAGCTGAAAAAAGCAGAGGAAGAGGTAAAAGAAATTGTAGAGAGAGTGATGGAAGAAGGAGACCGAGCTCTTCGCTACTATACCAAAAAATTTGACGGTTGCGATATAAGAAAATGGCTCATAGAAGAAAGAGAGCTCCAAAATAGCTGGAAAGAAATGGATAAAAGTTTCCAGGAGACCATTGGGGAAATAGAGAAAAATGTGAGAAGTTTTCACCAAAAACAGAAGCCTTTTTCCTGGTGGGAGGAGCGTTCTGCATCTTTCTTGGGAGAAAGGTGGAGGCCACTGAATTCGGTAGCCTGCTACATACCAGGAGGGAGATTCCCCTATCCTTCATCTCTTCTTATGACTGTAGTTCCTGCTCAAATAGCGGGAGTGAAAGAAATCATAGTTCTCACTCCTCCTGATGCTCAGGGGAAAGTCAAAAAAGAGATTTTAGCTACCGCTTTCTTTCTGGGGGTGAAAAAAGTTTACCGGGTAGGAGGGGCACAGGCTATTGCTGGTATTTCTTTTGGTACTTCTTCTCTCCCGGCAGTGGACAAAATAGTGGGGCCGGGCAATATTTATGTTACTGCAGCTAAAAAACTCCTTCAGGGGATAGTGGGTATTGATTCTTTGGCCGGACCATCAGAGGTGGTAATTGTAGCCGATAAGACCTCTTCACCTCACTGGTTGGCACTGGACCTTTTAGCTCAGGCGGAACACGACCCTCTCTCTTTGAGTATCCTTCTCTCACCCGATGAGGGAATACTATTGGAAACCAAAAGATATTTAGAAAGGGAGTTGCAAAACCAGCCTCTTTCTTTCTCTCGAGAAACTCCCATATATCTATATCAGATAGAAAGTAAAGAAAAAGTCTGGGAAGTAGTTAATTTCCTTGCTCCCGAGCACCTGCAGATTGTAACTGAAAACCCGGAAAAAGATTGTTTGAAAGTAAAAAATGCCGGTGCCCTATTTTTAGGACCTCAGGCACCGGTAGCTTTAGGCGATTACGGCTATGGGCCAAACCATGTACTTCCGACAGGTAGAGGAGCAGTTTTTTCCTCTCCCTTATCAGTGAGGGATTTTGGTAAGTTCTCCTCTTTTATTTACCCCCAGGATGACCAGACACTACAGTGGGAGAAGTTTTCCCGATTAGCAGAAATAGAGGGCCTTTACTACCATCGACGCTCGTTGCTTGCTCGAGGAGGCAGAGAGTGGCCACTTTAGCTAAAATTCCCTTTATCTTTTTTCTGATTTTTTAGCATATCCTCTAAAAAAGGGGGTAAAACAAAAGCAGCCTGGTGAATGCCCGGTGAATAGTAACGGGTAGGAAAGTCAGGGAGTCTTTGCTGCTGTCGAGGGTCGGGAGATTTAGAAGCAATTACATAACTCCAGATTCCTCCGGGATAGGTAGGCACCAATCCCCAGTAAAGATTCACTATGGGAAAAACTTTCAAGCCTTCACACAGCTTTTTTACTCTATCTGCATCAAAAAAAGGAGGTTCCATCTGAGAAACTATTATCCCCTGGGGGGAAAGGCGGTGGAAAGCCTGGGCAAAGAATTCGGGGGTGAAGAGAGGCTCTGCCACGCCCTGGGGGAGAGGGTCGGTAGAATCCATAATTATGACATCAAAAACTTCTGAAGTAGAAGAAATGTATTGACGGGCATCTTCAATTAAAACTGTAAGACGGGGGTCATCCCACTTCCCCAGGTGAGGAAAATACTTTTGACAGACCTCGATAACTCCTTCATCGATATCCACGAGAGTTAGCTCTTTTACCGGATGCTTTAGCACTTCCCGTGATGCTCCCCCATCTCCTCCTCCGATTATGAGTACTTTTTCCGGATGAGGATGGGAAAACATGGGAACATGAACCAGCATCTCATGATACATGAATTCATCTTTTTCACTCAACTGGGCTATACCGTCCAGCAGTAAAACCTGCCCGTAGAGATAGGTATCTAAAATAGTAATCTCTTGAAAGCTGGTTTTAACCTGAAAGATGGTTTCTTTTACTTTAAGCCCCATTTTATATTCATTGATGTAATCCTGGATGTACCAGAGTTCCATCTTTCTTTTTCACTCCCCTCTCTAATTCTCTTATTTTTATGTCCTGTGGAGCAAAATATTGCTCGATTAAAGGAATACTATCCTGAGGTCTCAAATCCACTTTGAGAAAGATATCTAAAGCGGCATAGCCGTGTTCAGGCCAGGTATGGACAGCCACATGAGATTCAGGCATAACCAGAAGTGCACTCAACCCGAAAGGCTGAAACTGATAGACTTGAAGAGCCAGAATTTCACTCTTGTAGACCTGGGCTAGGTCTTGTAAAAATCTCTCCATGGTTTCTTTTTCGTTTAAAGAATGAGAGCCAATGATTTCTACCAATAAATGACGGGCCACAATTCCTTCTTCCAAATTCATCACCTTCCTTCTTTTAAAGAAGCAAGAAGCATAAATCTTCCTGCTCTTTCCCCTTCTCTTCGATGAGAATAAAAGAGTTCTTTCTCACAAAAGGTGCAATGAGGAGCCACTTCTATTTTGCGAGGGTCAAACCCCTGGTCTATCAATTCCTCGAAGAGAAAGCCTTTTAAGTTTATCAAAAATCTCCCTTCTTTTCTATCTATATTTTCCCTTCCTCGTTCCTTTTGCTCAAAAAGTTTTACCACTTCTTCTCCTACTGCAAAGCAGCATTTTCCAATGCCTGGACCTATTCCCACCACTAGTTGAGAATAGGAGGAAGAAAAGAGATTCTTCATAGCTTGAGCTACCCGGAGGTGAATCCCTTGTATTATTCCTCTCCACCCGGCATGTAAAAGAGCCAGAGCCTCTCTTCCCGGGTCAAAAAAAATTACTGGAAGGCAATCTGCTGCTTTCACTCCCAGATATACTCCTTTTCTCTGAGTAAGGAGTGCATCAGCCTGAGTTTCTAAAAAAGAGGAGGGGGAAGAATTTTCTCCCACCACTACCCACTGCACTCCATGCACTTGAGCTACAGTGAAGATATCCTTTCCCCCTAAAATATCTCTTAGCCTCTCCCTCCCTTCTTCTTTTCTTAAGTCAAGGAAAGGATGGCGGGTGGTGACAAAGTGCTCAAGAGAGGGAAAGGAAGAAAGATTTTCAAATTGCAAAAAGGAGTAATCAGCTACTTTCTTTTCTTTCATCTCCACCTACCATAGAGAAAACTCCTGTTTACCAACTATATTTAACCACAAAAGGGGTAGGAATAACACCCCTCTGGGGTATTTATTAGGGGAGAAAAAAAGATTTAAGTAGAGGGAAAGAATAGTAACTTATCGAAGCTGAACAAAAGAACAACTCCGGGATGACAGAATGGATGAGGGTGGGGAGCTTAGTGTCATTTTCTCCTATTTAAATGCTGGAAAACAAATACCGTCTTTTTTCAATAACTTGTTTATGATATGCTGAATCAAATTTTATTGAAAAAGGGGGAAAAAGGAATGAAGATAGGAGTATTTCTGGTGCTTTTTCAAAACGAGCCTCTGGAAAGAGCTCTTAATTACGTTAAAAATATAGGAGTAGAAGCAGTGGAGATTGGCACCGGAGGATATCCAGGTAATGCTCACTTAAACCCGGAAGAGCTGCTTATTAAAGAAGACAAAATAAAAAAACTAAAAGAAGCGGTAGAGTCCCGGGGGTTGGAAATCAGCGGTTTGAGTTGCCATGGTAACCCGGTTCATCCCGACAAAAAGATAGCTGATAAGCATCATCGGGATTTCAAAAATACAGTTCTTTTAGCTGAAAAACTGGGGGTAAAAAATGTGATTACTTTCTCTGGTTGCCCGGGTGATTCGGAGAATTCTAAATACCCTAACTGGGTTACCTGTCCCTGGCCCAATGATTTTTCAGAAGTGGTTAGGTGGCAGTGGGAGGAGAAGCTAATTCCTTATTGGAAAAAGGCTGGCCAATTTGCTCAAGACCATGGAACTCGGGTGGCTTTTGAGATGCATCCTGGTTTCTGTGTGTATAATCCTGAGACTTTATTGAAAATCCGCAGCGCGGTTGGAGATGTAATCGGAGCTAATTTTGATCCCAGCCATCTTTTCTGGCAGGGGATAGACCCTCTTTTAGCTCTGAGAGCCTTGGAAGGTGCAGTTTATCATGTTCATGCTAAAGATACCAAAATTGATCCTAAAAATAGTCTAGTAAATGGAAACTTAGATACTAAACTCTACACTCGGGAAAGTGAGAGGTCTTGGATATTTCGAACTATTGGTTACGGACATGATTTGGGTTTCTGGAAAGATTTTGTGAGTACCTTGCGCCTCATCGGCTATGATGGAGTTTTATCTATCGAACATGAAGATTCTCTTATGTCCGGGAAAGAAGGGTTTGAAAAAGCAGTGGCTCTTTTGAAAGAGGTAGTGATTAAAGAAAAAATTGGAGAAGCTTGGTGGGTATAATTTTTTTGAGAGTGCCTGTTCATTTTTACGAATTTAGGGAGTTGAAGATTGGCCATAGATATTAAGAGAGTTTATAATGAAGCCCATGAAAGCGATGGTTTTAGAATATTAGTAGATAGACTTTGGCCTCGAGGTCTAAATAAGGAAAGGGCAAATGTAGACCTATGGTTGAAAGATATTGCCCCCAGCGAGGAATTGAGAAAGTGGTTTTCTCATGACCCGGCAAAGGGGGATGAATTTAAGCAAAGGTATTTCCAGGGGTTAGACCACAAAAAAGAGCTGGTTTCAATTGTTATTCAAAAAGCAAGGGAAGGAAAAGTTACCCTTTTATATGGAGCGAAGGAAGAAAAATTTAATAACGGAATGGCTTTAAAAGAGTATATTGAGGCTAAAATGAGATAAGACTTATAAATATTCAAGATGATATGGTGGTTGGTTATCCGGTGATAAAAAGTTAAATAGGAACAGGAGGTAAGTATGTCTAAATCTAAAGAGGAACTTTATCAGGAACGCTTGAAGAGGTACACCAAAGCAATGCAGAATGAAAAACCAGACATGATCCCCATTCGTCCTTTTGTAGCTGAATTTACTGCTCTTTATGCTGGCTACACCTGTCAAGAAGTGACCCACGACTATGAAAAAGCTTTTTTAGCGGCCCGAAAATGTGCTGCTGATTTTGATTGGGATGCAGTAGTAGGTAATATGGTATATGTATGGACTGGCTTAACTCAAGCTATTAATCTGACTTATTATGCTACTCCGGGTATTGATATCCCTCCTGATGTAGGTTTTCAGTATCGAGAACCTCCAGAAGAGAAAGCCTTTATGAAACCCGAGGAATACGATGACCTAATTAAAGACCCTACTGATTACCTTTTTAACGTTTGGCTTCCCCGGGTTTCTCAGGACATCGTTCCTCCGGGAAAGCCAACTACTTTTCGTCATAACCTGGCTTTCTTAAAAGGAGGGATGGCTATGATGCAATATTTTGATGCTTTGGGGCGGCAAAATCAACTTTTGCGAGAGGAAACCGGAACAGTTTCTGCTATCTCCGGCATATTAAAAGCTCCGCTGGATATCTTAGCTGATAAATTACGGGGATATTATGGCCTGGCTCGAGACTTGATGGAGCGTCCCGATAAAGTTTTAGCTGCTTGTGAAGCCTTAATGCCTCATCTTTTTCAAGTGGCTCTCTCTGGAGCAGACCCAGAAAAAAATGTTCCGGTGGCTATGTGGATGCACCGTACTTCTGTTCCTTTTATCAGCCCTCGGCATTTTCAAGATATCTACTGGCCTACTACTAAACCTATTTTGGAAGAACTGTGGAATAAGGGCCATCAAACTCTCCTTTATGCCGAGGGAAACTGGGATTTTCATCTTTCTACTTTTCGGGAGCTGCCAGCGGGAAGCGTTATCTTCCATGTGGACAGGAGTGACATATTTAAGGCTCATCGGATTTTAGGGGATAGATTCTGTATAAGTGGTGGTATTCCCAACACTCTTTTATCGATAGGAACACCTGAGGAAGTTCGAGACTATTGTAAAAAGGTTATTGATGAAGTGGCTCGAGATGGGGGCTACATTATGGATGCCAGTGCCATCATTCAGAACGATGCTCAAGTAGAGAATGTTAAGGCGCTGACTGATTTTACCCGAGAATATGGTCAATATTAGGAGGAATAAAATGGAAGAAGTAAAAAGAAAACCGGGAGCTTGCATTCCCTGGGAGGAAAAAGCTAAAGAACTGCCACCTTTAAGCGGAGACCCAGAGTTAGTACGCCGAGTTTGGGAAGAGGTTGATTTTCTGGGTTATTTATTTATCTGGCACTGTTTGGTCTCTTTTTAGGGAGATTGTTCCAGAATAATTCCTTGATATTTATTCAAGATTTCATCTCTCCAGGAGAAAAATTTTTCCTCAATCTCTCTCTGGAGAGAAAAGTCTTTTCCCCCTTCCTGTAGAAGGGTAAGGAGCAGTTCTTTAATCTCTCTGGCTTTCCGGTCAGGGGGAGAAAGTTTTTCTACCTCGGAAGGGGAGGGTAAGAATCCTGTTTCTATCTTTAAAAGTATTTTCTGGGTTTCATTGTGAAAGGTTATAATTTTGTCTAAGGACGCTCTTCCTGGAGCCAGGTTAGGGACGAAAAAAGTTAATATAGCAAAAGCTACAAAGGCAATGGTCGCCCAGTAGAGCACTTCTTCCAGAGTTCTTTTCCACCGAATCCAGGAACTGCCAGGGCTTATCACCCATCCCAAAAGCATGCCACTGAGTACTCCTCCCAGATGAGCGGCATTATCGATAGCAGGAGAAAGCGCACCGATGAGCAAATTTATCACAATGAAAGGCAAAAGACTCATTCCTATCTGGTGAAGAGAGGTATTGTGATATTTTAGACCACTGGCGAAAATTGCTCCCGCTAAGCCGAATATGGCACCGCTCGCGCCCACTCCCACCTGGGAATAATTCAGCAAATAAGACAGAATGCTGCTACTCACTCCGGAGATGATATAAATACCGAAAAATTTGCGATATCCATATATTTCTTCTGCCATACGTCCTAAATAATAGAGTGCGTATAGATTAAAAAACAGATGCCATATGTTTCCGTGGAGAAAAATACAGATGAGAAGCCTCTGCCACTCCCCGTGAGCGACGAGAGGACCAAACTTAGCTCCCCAGCGGAGTAGATTACTTAAAGTAAAGCCACCGCTTAAAATAGTGGCTAAGAAAAATAAAATGTTAAAAGCGATTATATAATTAACCATTAACCCTGAGTGGTTGCTCCGAAAACTTCTTCTATTTCTTTTCTCATTTTCTCATCACTTTTTACATAATTGTTGATTTCACTGCTCAGTTTAACCAGCAGGTATAACCAGTAAATAGAAAGAGTGATAACGCTTAAAATTATAAAAACTAATATGTTACGTCGGGGAATACGATAGACCTCGCCAGTAATGGTTGCTCCTTTTTTCTCTTTTAAGTAATCATAAACTTTATTTTTAAGGTCAGATACTTTGCTCGTAGATTTGAAAATGTTATGCATATAAATGGCCAAAAATATGAACCCCAGCAGGTTGCACAAAAGAGCATACCAACTGGTAAAAAGACTGATGAAATACGTTACTAAGTATATCCAGTAAGGCCAAGTGGGTATGATAAGTTCTTCTATTCGATTGGCAAAAAATCCTATTTCTCCTCGCAGGGGGTCTTCTATGTGTTCTTTCAGATAGGAAAAAAGCTGGCGGGTATTATTTAGATTCTGATTGATTGCCGCTGACCACTGATAAAGAACCACTGCCTGGAGAATGGCTCCGGCAAAACCGAATAAGGCAACCACGGTCCAGGAACCGAGGGCTCCTACCACCCTTCCAGTAACAAGCATGAGGCTACCTATTACTCCCAGTAAAACAGAAAGAATTACAAAAATCACTGCTAAAATTGCTACTGTCATACTTACCTGCTTTTCTTCCAGAAATTGAAATATCACCACAATAGCCCTCCTTTTACTTTATTTTTTTCATTTTAACATTTATTTTTCTATAGTACCAAAAATTTTTTAAAAAAGTCGCTTCTTCAGTGAAAACATTTAGATTCTCGCCCTCCTTTGTCCTCAGCATGCCCCATAATTTTCCTCTGAACACTGTTAAAGTATCCCGCAAAACTGATTAAAAT
>DAOSVE010000063.1:0-1580 GCA_035593465.1 Candidatus Atribacteria bacterium
CATTAAAGTTCATTGCTACTAAAGTAAAAACTCAAGGATTTGGTGATGGTGCCATCGTAGTATTTAACCCTCTCTCCTGGGAGAGGAAGGATATCTTGCACCTCAAGTGGGGAGCAAGACCGGTAGAAGTATTTAATTCTAAGGGAATAAAAGTTCCCTCCAGAATTGAGGAAGAAAACGGAAACAAATATTTAACTTTCTATGTCGATTCTCTTCCTTCTCTGGGTTATCAGGTGTTTTATTACAAATTTAGTGGTGAAGGTGAAATTATAAAGAGCACCGATCTAAAGAGTAAACAGACATTTGAAAGCCCTTTTTATAGATTAGAGGTTGATAAAGATGGGTCTATTACCGGGCTGTTCGATAAGGAGCTCGGTTATCAGTTTATCCCCGATGGGGAGGCAATGGGTTTGAAGGTGTTTATGAACAAACCGAGCCATTGGAATGCCTGGAATATTGGAAAGGATTATATTCACAGAGATGTTACTGATTTACTTATTCCCGAGAGTGTTAAGGTAATTTATGACGATTCTTTTTCCGCTCAGATTGATATACTTTACAAGTATTTCAACGAAGATTTTGATGGCCAGGGTAGGTCAGACCCGGAGATATCAGAAATAAGAGAAAGCATAATATTATACAAAGATATTAAAAAAATAGACATCAAATTTAAATATAGCTGGTATGGGATGGATACCCTGGTTAAATTAAGAGTCCCGGTCAACTATAATGCCGAGTCAACAAAAGTATTTGGTGAAATACCCTATGGAGTTTATGAAAGACCCTCTGTGCCTTCTAATGAATATGAGGAGAGTAAATATGAATGGCCAGCGCAAAAATGGGTGGCTATAGATGATAGCTACAATCAAATTGGTCTCGTCCTAAGTAATGATGGTAGAAATGGATTTGACTTAAGGGAATGTAACTCCGGGGTGGGGAAAGATACAGGGAAAAGAGTTTTAAGGTCAAGTCTAATTAAGCACTCCTATTATCACATAAAAGCTGGCGATGGATATCCTACCTATGATACTCCGGAGAACTTAGGAATAGAAGAAAATCAGGAAGTAACTTATAGCATCTCTACCTATAGAGGAGACTGGAGAGATTCCAAGGCTTGGAGAAAAGGCTATGAGCTAAATTATGCTTTGAGTTCTGTGGTGGCAGAGCCCCATGAAGGAATATATGAAGAAAGTAACTCCTTTGTAGAAATACATAATGCTAACTGTGTCTATGCATCAGTCCTTAAAAAGGCGGAAGATGATGATGCCTACATCCTGCGGTTATTTGAAACCGGGGGGATATCTTCTCCGAATACTGCAATATATTTCCCCATGGATATAAAAAGAGCTCAGGAGGCCAATTTATTAGAAGAGGAAATGGGGGAAGATGTCAGCGTAGAAGGAAACTGCCTGCGCGTAAACGTCAGCCCCTGGGAGATAAAAACTATCAAAATATTTATTTAATTACGTCTGGGCAAAAAGAAGATGGCCAAGACATATCTTGAAAGAAGTGGCCATCCTCTTTTTTATTTTAAAGAATACAGGACACAATCTTTCACGTTGATAAAGGGGACAGTGATT
>DAOSVE010000063.1:1680-10366 GCA_035593465.1 Candidatus Atribacteria bacterium
TTATTTTAAAGAATACAGGACACAATCTTTCACGTTGATAAAGGGGACAGTGATTAATGGGTGGAAGAAGGAGAAAGAAAGGGAGTGCCCTCTTATTCAGGGTGGAATCCAGAAAATTATTTCACTTTCTCTTTCTGTAAAAAGTGGCCGGGATGATTTCAGGCAGGTCTCCTGGCTCATGGATCTTCGCTCGTTACTCTTCCCTTCTTTTCTCGTCTGGTGTAAAATTATAATTAACTCACTCCTGAGCATGTATTTTCCTCCCATCTTTTCAATCCTATTAGAGGGATTATAGCTCAAGGGGTGGGTCAATTTTATTCCGGCCTTCCTGGGTCAATTATACGCTGGTGGTGACACTGAGGAAGGAGAAACATGAAGCATTTAGTAAGGGAAAATATAATCGTTTTTAGAAAGAACTTGTTCTAGATTTCTTGACAGAGAGGGAAGAGCCGATTATTATCTATATGTTTCAGTAAAAAAGGAGAGTTATTCGTGTTTGAAGCTTTAACTGATAAATTTAGTGCTCTTTTTAAAAGGTTACGGAGTAAGGGGAGATTATCCGAAGAGGAAGTAGACTCCATTCTTAAGGAGTTGAGGATGGTGTTGCTGGAGTCTGACGTTCACTATCGGGTAGTTAAAGACCTTACCTCTCGAGTGAGAGAAAGAGCGGTGGGGAAAGAGGTAATGGAGAGCGTAACCCCTGGAGAAATGGTGATCAGAATTCTCTGGGAGGAAATTCGCCAGATATTGGGAGGAGAAGCGGAAAAGCTGAACCTTTCCGGTTCTTTTCCTGCTTCTGTGATGATGGTGGGATTGCAAGGCTCGGGTAAAACCACTACCTGCGGGAAATTAGGAGTCTATTTGAAAGAAAGAGGATACTTTCCTCTTTTAGTCTCCACTGACACCCGCCGTCCTGCAGCTAAAGAACAGCTAAAAATTCTTGCTCAATCGGCAAAATTAGAATTTTTTGATGACCCTCAGGCTTCTACCCCTCAAGAGATGCTCAAGAAAGCTCGAAATTACGCTCGAGAAAAAAGTCTGGATGTGATTTTAGTGGACACTGCAGGTAGATTACATGTGGAAGAAGAGCTTCTCGGGGAATTGAAAGAGCTAATCGAAGAGGAAGAATTTTCGGAGAGGCTTTTAGTTTTAGATGCTACGACCGGCCAGGAAGCGGTGAAAGTAGCTCAGAGTTTTGAAAACTGGGTGCACCCCACAGGGCTCGTTTTAACCAAAGTGGATACTGATGCCCGGGGTGGAGCAGTTCTCTCCATTGTAGCTCAAACTGGATGGCCAGTGAAACTGGTGGGAATGGGTGAAAAACTCAACCAGCTTGAGGTTTTCCATCCTGATAGAATGGCCAGCCGGATAATGGGGTTGGGAGATACTCTGACCTTCATTGAAAGAGTAGACCGGGCTATAAGTGAGGAAGAAAAAAGAAAATTAGAAAAGAAGATAGAGAAAAAGGAGTTAGATTTTAACGATTTTTTAGAACAACTGCAGCAGGTGAAGAATGTAGGGTCTTTTCAAGAAATTATGGACATGTTCCCCGGGCAAATACGGGGGATGGTTTCTCAGGCGGACGGAGAAAAAAACCTGAAAAGAGTAGAAGCTATAATCAACTCTATGACTCAGGAAGAGCGAGAGAACCCTTATATCATTGATGCCAGTCGTAAGAGGAGAATCGCTCAAGGGAGTGGCACGACAGTGCAAGAGGTGAATAAATTACTCAAGCAGTTTGAAGATTTTCGTAAACTATGGAAACAAATGAAAAAAGGCCGTCCTCTTCCTTTTGCGGGGAGGAAAGGATTTTTTGGCTTAGGAAGATAGAGATGAAAGGAGAAGAATAGAAAATGGCGGTGAAATTGAGATTGTCTCGAATTGGTCGTAAGCACCTTCCTTACTATCGAATTGTGGCTATTGATTCTCGAAAAGCGAGAGATGGTAGACCGATTGAAATCCTGGGTAATTATTCTCCCATAGCTGATCCACCTCTCTGGTCTTTGCGAAAAGAGCGGATTGAGTACTGGATTTCTCAGGGAGCAGAAGTATCCGACAAAGTTAAAGCTCTTCTTAAAGGAGCAGAAGTTCTGGAGGCTCAGGAAAAGTGAAAGACTTGGTGGAGTTTATAGTTAAAGCGCTGGTAGACCATCCTGAAGAAGTGAAGGTCTCTGAAGTAGAAGGAGAGCAGTCAGTGATTTATGAAATCAGAGTAGCTCAGGAAGATATGGGAAAAATCATTGGAAAGCAAGGAAGAATTGCTCGAGCCCTTCGCACCATTGTTAAAGCAGCGGGAGTGAAAAAAGGAAAGAAAACGGCGGTAGAAATTTTAGAGTAGGTGATAGTAACATAAGGTGAAGAAAGTCTTGGTAGGTAAGGTTCTGAAAGCCCGGGGGTTAGAGGGGATGGTGAAAATACTCCCTCTCACTGACTTTGAAGAGCGTTTTTCCCCGGGAAGCTCTCTATGGGTGGGATTACCTGATAAAGGTTATAGACTTGTGACTGTCGCAGAAGTAGCTAACGAGGGGAAAACCGTCCTGGTTCGTTTTCAGGAAATTTCTTCTCGTCAGTTAGCAGAAGAAATACAGGGCTTCTTCTTAGCTGTAGAAGAAAAAGAATTAAAAGTTCTTCCCTCCGACCATTTTTATTATTTTGAATTGTTAGGTCTTAAAGTGATGGAGGAAGGAGAGCTAAAGGGTGAAGTAACGGCCATTATAGAAGGGCCTTCTTATGATTATCTGGTGGTGAGAGAAGGAGAGAAAGAGCATTACCTCCCTTTCATTCACGCTTATATTCAAAGGGTGAATAAAGAGAAGGGTTTTATCGAGGTAGCATGCCCGGGAGGCTTCTGGGATTGAAACTTCGCATTGATGTGGTTACTTTATTTCCTCAGGCTGTAGAGTCTTACTTAAATGCTGCCATTTTAGGTAAGGCGCAGGAAAAGGGGATAGTGAAGATAAAAATCCACAATTTGCGTAGTTTCACTTTAGACCGCTATAGAACAGTGGATGACTATCCTTTTGGTGGCGGACCGGGAATGGTGCTCAAGCCTGAACCTCTGTGGCGAGCAGTGAAATTTATTGAGAGTTATACTGGTAGTACTCCGCGAGTGATTTTGACCAGCCCTCAGGGGTCTTTGTTTTCTCAGGAGAAAGCCCGGGAGCTGGCTCAAGAAGAGCACCTTCTTTTCCTTTGCGGTCGCTATCAGGGAGTGGATGAGCGAGTGATAACTTTAACCGGAGCAGAGGAAATCTCCATAGGTGATTATATTCTCTCTGGAGGAGAGTTAGCTGCTCTGGTGATGATTGAGGCTACAGTTCGTCTGGTCCCCGGGGTTTTAGGCGATGAGGAGTCTATAAAAGCCGATTCTTTTTATCAAGAAGGGTTAGGGGCTCCTCAATTTACTCGTCCCCGGGTTTTTCAGGGGTTAGAAGTACCAGAAGTTTTATGGTCTGGAAATCACGCTCTTATTAAAAAGTGGAGAGAGAAAAAAGCGAGGGAGAAAACTGCCCGAGTACGGCCGGAACTTCTACCAGTTGCTAAGTATAAAAAGGAATGATATATTAAGGAAGATTTTTTCCTCAGGAGGAGGTTCAAATGGACAGAGCAAGAGTTTTACGAGCAGTAGAAAGTAGCTATATCAAAGAAGTCCCTGAAGTGCATCCAGGAGACACAGTGCGATTAACCATTAAGATTGTAGAAGGTGATAAAGAAAGGTTTCAAAATTTTGAGGGTTTAGTGATTGCGATGCGAGGTTCAGGAATAAATCGTAGTATTACAGTGAGGAAGGTTTCTTTTGGAGTAGGAATAGAACGTATCTTTCCCCTCCATTCTCCTTCTTTAGAAAAAATTGAGGTTCTGCGCCGAGGAAAGGTAAGAAGGGCTAAACTCTACTACTTAAGAAGTAGAAGTAGCAAGGAGTCCAGGATTGCAGAAAAGCGAGAAATTTAAAAAGGAAAGCGGAGAACCTAAAAAGAAAAGTGCCTGGCGAGAATTGATAGAAACCATACTCTGGGCTCTCGTTATAGCGCTTTTGATACGCTATTTTGTAGTAGAGGGATATTATATTCCCAGTGGTTCTATGGAACCTACTTTAGTTCCTGGAGAGCGGGTTCTGGTGGCTAAGTTTATTTATCACTTTACCGAGCCTAAGAGGGGAGATATCATAGTTTTTCGCTATCCTATTGACCCTCACAAAAATCTTATAAAAAGAGTAATAGGTTTGCCCGGAGAGAGAGTTAAAATTGAAAATGGTCTCATATATATAAACGGAGTTCCCTTAGAAGGAGAACTTTTTGACCGCCCTTATTATGATGCAGGCTATTATGGTCAGGGAGAAAGAGTAGTTCCTGAAGATTCTTACTTTGTTTTGGGCGATAATAGTAGTAATAGCGATGATAGCCGGTTCTGGGGATATGTTCCTCGTAAGAACATTTTAGGGCGAGCATTCCTGGTGTACTGGCCACCTCAGCGGATTAAAATATTGAGATGATGGAAGAATTTCTTTGGGAAAGAGGATATTCTTCTATTGGAGGAGTGGATGAGGCAGGGAGAGGCCCCTTAGCCGGGCCTCTCGTGGCTGCTTGTGTAGTTTTACCTCGCTATTGTTACCTCCCGGGGGTGAAAGATTCCAAGTCTCTTTCTCCTTCTCGCAGAGAAAAGTTATACCGGGATATATGTTCTTCCTCTCTGGCTATAGGGATAGGGATAGTGGGAGAAAGTTTTATCGATACAGTGGGTATCGATAAAGCCAATGTTTTTGTTTTCCAGGAAGCTATTTCTCGGGCTTCTTCCTCTCGTTTCCCTGAAATTTTGATTTTAGACTGGGTTAAAGTCCCTTTCCTTCAAATTCCTTCTCTATCTTTACCCCGAGCAGAGAGTAAAAGTTTGGCTGTAGCAGCAGCTTCTGTGGTAGCTAAAGTGTTCAGAGATGAAATTATGCAAAACTTTTATCAGTCTCTTTTCCCCCATTACAGTTTTTCTCAACACAAAGGATATGGCACTTCTCTTCACCGAAGAGAAATTGAGGAATGGGGTTTAGAGAGTTGCCACCGTTTGAGCTTCTGTCAGAAATATGGAAAACAGAGCCAAAGGTAAAAGGGGAGAGCTGATAGCCCAGAAATGGGTAAAAAGTAAGTTACATCTGGAGATTCTGGAAACTAATTTCCGTTCTCCCTGGGGAGAAATAGATATAATTGCTAAAGATCGGGATATCTGGGTGTTTCTGGAAGTGAAAACGAGAGAGAGCTTGAGGGCTGGACTTCCAGAGGAGTCGGTTACCAGGGAAAAACAGAATAAGATCCGTCGTTCCGCTCTTTTTTATTTGCAAAAGAAGGGTTATAACCCGGAAGAAGTTTCTTTTCGTTTTGACGTTTTAGCTATCCGGAAAGAACAAGGTAAGCTGCAATTTTTTTATTATCCCGGATGTTTTTAGAGGGGGTGTAAAATTTGTTAGCCAGAGTCTTGAGTGCCACAGTCTGGGGAGTGGACGCTCGATTAGTGGAAGTAGAGGTGGATGTTGCCTCAGGTCTTCCCGCTTTTCAGATAGTGGGTCTTCCTGATACTGCAGTGCAGGAAGCCAGAGAAAGAGTGCGTAGCGCAGTCAAAAACAGTGGTTTTTTCTTTCCTGGTGGTAGAGTAACAGTTAATTTAGCGCCTGCTTCTTTAAAAAAGAGCGGAAGTGAATTTGACCTTCCTATTGCTCTGGGGATATTGGCTGCTACCGAGCAGATGAAGTTTGTTTCTCCTTCAGTGGTGGCGATGGGAGAGTTGTCTCTTTCCGGAGATATAAAGCCGATAAACGGTGTCCTTCCTGTAGCTCATTTTCTTTCTTTAGAGGATAAAAACTACCGATTGTTTTTAGCTCGGGAAAACACCAGAGAAGGAGCGCTGGTAGAAAAATTAGAAGTTTATGGCTTTCATCACCTTAATGAAGTTTATGATTTTTTGCAGGGTAAAATAGAACTGTCGCCTGTTACTTTAGACCGGGAAAGCCTTTTTTCTGCAGGAGGAGAGGGAGAAGACCTATCAGAAGTGAAGGGGCAAAGAGGAGGGAAAAGAGCTTTAGAAATTGCTGCTGCTGGAGGGCATCATCTTCTATTAATCGGTCCTCCTGGTTCGGGTAAAACTATGTTAGCTCGGAGATTACCTTCCCTACTTCCTCCTTTATCTTTAGATGAGGCAATTGAGGTAACTAAAATCCACAGCGTGGCTGGCCTTCTTTCTGAAGAGAAGCCTTTGATTCCTCAGCGTCCTTTTCGTGCTCCTCACCATACTATCTCCGATGTGGCTTTGATTGGAGGAGGACAGTGGCCTCGCCCGGGAGAGGTGAGCCTAGCTCACCATGGGGTTTTGTTTTTGGATGAGGCTTTAGAATTTCGACGCAACGTTTTAGAAGCCTTGCGAGAGCCTTTAGAAGTGGGGAAAATAACGGTAGCTCGTGCTTCCACTACTATTACCTATCCTGCTTCCTTTATTCTGACACTGGCTTGTAATCCTTGTCCCTGCGGATATTTAGGTGATACTAAAAAAACCTGTACCTGTTCTTATCAGCAGATTGCTAGATATCGAGCTAAATTGTCAGGGCCTCTTTTAGACCGTATTGATTTGCAGGTGGAAGTGCCTCGTTTGGATTTTTCTGAAATTGCTTCGGATAAAAAAGAAGAGACCTCTCAAGAAGTGAGAGAAAGGGTAAAAAAGGCTCGAGAAATCCAGGCGGAACGTTTTCGGGGAGAGAAAATCCGTCTCAATGGTCAGATGAGCGCTCGTTATCTCCGGCGATTCTCATCTCTCGAGGGTGAGGCCAAAAAACTTCTTGAGGCTTCTATGGAATCTTTAGCCTTGAGTGCTCGTGCTTACCACCGGATTCTCAAAGTGGCAAGAACTATTGCCGATTTAGAGCAATCGGAGTCTATTCAAGTAGAGCATGTGGCAGAAGCTATTCATTATCGCTCTTTAGACCGAAAATACCGGGAGCCTTGAGGTGGAAGATAAAGATTTCTGGATAGCTTTTAACCAAGTGATGGGGATCGGTCCTATCCGTTTCCAGAAATTATTGAATGTCTTTGGTGATGCTCAAACTGCCTGGAGAGCAGGGGTAAAAGAGTTAAGCGAGGTAATCGGCCCTCATGTGGCTCAAAAAGTGGAGGAGGAAAGAAAAAAAATTGAGCCAGAGAAGTTAAGGGAGAAAATTGAAAGCAAAAACTTTAAAATTCTTACTTTAAAGGATGATTTTTATCCTCCTTCTCTTCGTAATATTCCTAATCCTCCTTTTTTACTTTATATGTGGGGTGACTTTGATTTTTGCCAGTTTGACCTTTTTATTTCTATAGTGGGCACTCGCCGGCCTACTCCTTATGGAAGAAAAGTAACCAGGATTCTATCTTCTGAATTGGCAAAGGAGAAGTGGGTGATAGTGAGCGGGTTAGCTTTAGGTATCGATGGAGAAGCTCACAGTAGTGTGGTAAAAGAAGGGGGAATTACGGTGGGGATTTTGGGAAGTGGTTTAGAGGTGATTTATCCTTCTTCTCACCGAAAATTGGCTGAGGAAATAGTGAAAAAGGGAGGCGCTATAATTAGTGAATATCCTCCTCTTTGTCCTCCTCGAGCGGAGAATTTTCCTCCTCGCAATCGGATTATCAGCGGCCTGACTCAGGGAGTGGTGGTAGTAGAAGCTCCAAAACGCAGTGGCGCCCTGATTACAGCGGATTTTGCTCTGGAACAGGGAAGAGAAGTTATGGCTGTTCCCGGTTCTATTTTTTCTCCCCAGAGTGAAGGAACCAATAATCTCATCGCTCAGGGAGCAAAGCTGGTACAGAATAAAGAGGATATTCTGGAAGCCTTAGGGTTTTATTCCGGGAAAGTAAAAAAGTCTTATGGAGAAGAACCACCGCTTTCTGGAGAAGAGAAAGAGCTATTTTCTTTTATTGATTCTTCGGGAATATTCAAAGAGGAGCTTCTTCAGCTTACCGGCTGGGAAGAAGGAAAATTCTTCCGCATTCTCCTTTCTTTAGAGCTGCAAGGGTTGGTGCAGGAATCACCAGGAGGGAAAATTTTCCGTTTATAAGCAGGTCACATTATAGATAGCCTGGAGAGCTATGGGTTTTTACATTTTACTGTTCTGGGTGTCAATCGTGAGCATCTCCTTCCGCCCCTCGCGGAAGGGAGTGCCCAGGTTCCCTGCCAAATCATTGATTTGGCAGGGTGGGTAAGGGAAGGGGAAATATAGAGTCTCCTTTGAAGGGTAAGGGAAAATAAAAAGAGGAGTAATAGGAGGGTAAATGTTTATGGTGGGAAACTGGCTTCTGGCTGTCGCTTTTTTAGTTATTCTCTTTCTTATCTCCTGGGTAGATTTGCGGGAGAGGAGAATTCCCGATGGGCTGGTTTTTTTAATTGTAGTCCTGGGCATTATATCTTTATTTTATGGCCAATCTATCTTTTCAGCCCTTCTGGGAGGGGTTATTTATTTCTCTATCCTTTTCCTTATCCATCTTGCCTCCCCGGAGGGAATGGGATGGGGAGACATAAAGCTCGCCGGAGCTCTGGGGTTTTTCCTGGGGTGGCAGGAGGCACTTCTTGCCTTTTTGCTCTCCTTTACTGGAGCAGCAATAATAGGTATAATTTTAATAGCTCTCAAGATAAAAGGGAGACGTGACCCTATCCCTTTTGCTCCTTTTATGGCTGGAGG
>DAOSVE010000064.1:0-10334 GCA_035593465.1 Candidatus Atribacteria bacterium
AAAGCCTCCCTCAGCGGAACTACGAGGCTCGCAATGACCACCCTCGTCCATGAGAGAAATTAGCTTGGGAATATTTTTCCGACCTTTTCAAGTTAACTACTCTCTCTTTCACCTCATGAGATAAAGCATGAACTGGCTTCCTGCCTCTATTCTTATGGATGACGAACGCATCGCCTTGTTCTCTTACCCCCTTCTTCAGACGTTTTACCTGACGTTCGCTGAGGTGGAGAAGTTCTGCTCCCTCTTCAATAGTTATCTTCTTATCCAGAAGACAACGTGCCACATAAAGTTTATTTCTTTCTTCTTGAGGATAGTGTATCATCCTTTCATTTTATTACTAAAGGGACATTTTCACGAGAATTTTGAAGATGACATTATCACAGAATAACTACACGAGGCAATTCGCCCGCTTGCAAATATCAAGGCTCAGTGGTAAAATGAGCATCGTCTTTTTTAAAAAATCTTTAAGAGGTGGAAGAGAGTGCCCAATACCAGAACAGCCTGGAAAAATTTGCGAAAAAGTGAAAAGAGAAGATTACGGAATCAGGGAATTAAATCAGCTACCAAAACCGAGATCAAAAAGTTCAGGAAACTTGTAGAAGGAGGAATGATAGAAGAAGCTCATTCTTATCTCCCTCAGGTGTATAAGAAAGTTGATATGGCAGTGAGTAAAGGGGTTTTTCATAAAAATAAAGCTGCCCGGATTAAGTCTCGCCTCACTAATAAGCTTAATCAAGCTATCGCTCAGCGCGAGAGTTCTCTTACTTAGCCATTATCCTGGTTAACATTCCCAAAAGTAAAGTTTCTGGCTCGGGATTTTGAGTTTTTAGTGTTTTATCTACTTGGTAGAGAACTTCAAAAACCCTTTTTATTTCTTCTAAATTATATTTATTTTTGTTTTTTAGAATTTTTTCTTTCCACTCAAAAGGGTTGAGTTTTTTGCCCGACCATAAATCTATACTTTCTTCTTTCGTCTCCTGAGCTTGCCACAGGAGACGAAAACGGCGACTAACGTGGGTTAGGAGCAAAGAGGGAGGAAAACCAATTTGCAAGAGAGGACGAAGGTAAAAAATAGCTCTCTCCAAGTTTCTCTCTCCCAGGGCGTCCAGAAAGCGAAAGAGGAGCGTTCGCTCATTTTTCTCAAAGTAAAGCTCTACATCCTCTGTTTTTATAGTTTCCCCTTCCGGGAACTGACTTAAGAACTGTTCTACATCTTCCTCTCCCCAGTCATACTCTTTACTCCAGCGAGAAAGAGATTTAAGAACTCGATTATCTAATAATATTCCTTTATTTTTTGCACTCTCTTTCCAGAAATTCTCCCAATCATAGCGAGGGGATTCCACTTTTATCCAGGTACTATCGTTCCACTCTTTTCCTCCCTTCCAATTTGAAGAGAGAAATACCAGAAAGTGAGGAGAAGAAACGGCCTTTTTTATCTTTAGAGCCAGGCTTTCTTCTAAATCTTCCAGCAATAAAATTTTTTTCTCCCCGAAAAGAGAAGGCAAAATTGCCTCTCCCTTTCTTTCTTCCCATTCCTTATTCCCTTTAATCCTTACTACCTTACCCCCTCCCAGCTTTTCCACAATTAGTGGCCAACAGTGGTCTTCAAAATATTTCTTTCCCACTGAGAGTTCTAAAACAAAATATTTGCTTTTTATATCCTGGCCTATCCAGGTTTTAAATTCTACCTTTTCCAAATCTTTTAACCTCCCAATTTTTCCTCGTAGGGCGAAAAGAAATCGCCCCATCTTCTTGAGTTATAAAATAAGGTAAGTTTAAATCGGTAAGCAACTTTATTGTCTCAGGATTAGGATGCCCATAGCTATTTTCTCCGCAAGAAATTACTGCCGCCTCACAACCACAAAGGGAAAGAAGCTCCGGTATATTACTAACGTATTTACCGTGATGGGGAAGTATCACTACCTCTGATTTTAAGTTTTCTTTTCCCCATCCCATGAGCCGTCTTATTCCCTCTTCTTCTATATCTCCACAAATTAAAATCCGTAAATTAGGTAAAGTCAACCTAAAAACCAAAGCCTGGTCATTTTCTTTATCTCCTTGAATGGGGAAAACTTCTATCTGTGTGTGAGAAGAAAGAGGAAAACGAGAAAAATCAGGAAAATAAAAAAAGTTTAATACCTCAAGCTCAGGAAAAGAGGAAGATAACGGCTCTACACCTCCGGTGTGGTCTCGGTGAAGATGGGTAAGGAAAAGGTAGTCGACTTTTTCTATACCCCGATAATTGATAAACTTTTTAAGAATTGCTTCTCCTGTGTTACCATAACCTCTAATTATTCCTCCGGCATCGATAAAGCTCATCGTCCTTCCCTCCACTATCCCGGTAGCCAGGCCCTGCCCTACGTCAAAAACCCAGAACTCTAGAGGGGGAGGAAGGAAAAGATAGAGTCCCCCCACTAAAAGCATGCTAATTAAAACAGAACCCCACACCAGCTTTTTCTTTTCCCGCCCGAAAAGCAGAACGAAAAGCCCCAGGAGAGAAAGCCAAAAAATCCATCCCCATAGCTGGTTCCTTACCTGAGAAAAATCCCAGAAAAAGTAGGGAATGTGCTCTTGCAAAAACGTAGACACAAGAAGAGAGGCCTGAATAATATTTCTCAGAAGAAAGGCAAAAAGAGGGCGGAAGAAGACAATCCAACCTAAAAAAGCACTCAAAAAAGAGAGGAATAGAGCAACTTCAAGGAGAGGTAAAACCAGTAAATTACCTAGAAGAGAAAGAGAAGAAAACGAAAAGCCCCAGAAAATCAAAAAAGGAAGATTAAAGATATAAACACTAAAAGTAAGAAAAACTCCTCTTTTGAGATAATCAAGAAGAAAGTGCTTTTTATTCTGGAATTTTTTCCCGTAATCCATCAAAAAGAGAATCCCGGCAGTGGAGGCAAAAGAAAGTTGAGCTCCTGCATCATAGACTACCTCAGGCTGGAACAGAAACATAGTAAGAAAAGCAATTAATAAAAGAGAGACAGAAAGAGTATGGCGACCTTTTATTTTTCCCCAGAGACCTAAGCTAAAAAAGAGCCAGGCTCGAAAAGAAGAAGGAGAAAGACTGCAAAAAAGCAAATACCAGAAAGTAAAAAATAAAGCCCCTATCCAGGAAAACCGCTTTATAAAACTTATCCGGTTCAAGAAAAACAAGATTATTCCACCCAGAAGGGCAAGATTCAACCCCGACACACAAAAAGCATGATAGATACCCACTTCCTGGAGTAAATCCCCTCTTTCCTCAAACTCTTCTTCTTTCACCCCCATAAGAAGAGCGGAAAACCAGGGGTATACATTTCCTAATTCTTTTCTCCAGGAAGAAAGAAACTCTCCTTTCTTTTCTTCTATCCAGTGTATCAGAGAGAACCACCCTTGAGGAGGAGAAACCACTTCCCAATTTTTTACTTCAAGATAGGCAGGGATTCTTTTTCTTCCCCAAAAAAGGCGAAAATCCAGCGCTCCGGGGTTAGAACAAGAATTGAAACTGCGCACTGTAGCACTGATGCGAACTCTATATCCCCATTCCTCAGGCTTAAAATCTCCACCCCGGAGAAGCAAAGAAGGAGAATAGAAAGAGAAATTAGAAATCCGGGTAATGAAATAACGATTGTTTTTTTCTATTAGATTTCCTTGAATGGTAATGGTTTTTCCTTCTTCTTTTAAGATCATTTCCCGAGGTAAATCAAAACTCAAAGCATGTACCGTGGCACCTACTGCTAACCACACTACTACTATGCTCCAGAAAAAAATCCTGCTTCGGGTGAAAGATAAAACTGCGAGAAAAGTGAAAAGGAAGAGAGATAAGAATAGCCAGAGAAGAGGAAAAGAAAAATAGCTCTGCAAAAGAAAGCCTGCTAATACAGAAATAACTACCCAGAAGGCAGGATAACGAAAAAAGGAAGTCATAGAAAAAAGGGCCGCATAAGCGGCCCTTGCAAATTATATTACTTTACTAAAACGAGCTTTAAAATCTTCTTTACTCAAGTTAGCAGCCTGCGCTAATTTTGTAAGCATCTCTTCGTCTTCTAAATCTCTTTTCTCTAAACGAATCATATAAGAGCGGGCTACCTCGTAAGAGTAAGAATTAATGTCCACAGTCCGTACTCTGGTTCTTCCCGTCTCCGGGTCCATTATTTCTGGGAAGGGGATAGGGTTTAGTTTACCTTCTAAAATACTGATCATGGCTCCTTTTTTCTTCATCTCTAAACTATAATCGGGGCTTAAAAGATAATTTACTGCTCCATATCCCAGTTCTCGAGTGTATTCCATATCAAAAGCCAGAGGTGGTGCGCACCGGAGTTCATATCCTATATCTTCAGTTACCATGGTGATTTTTTCTCCTCGAGCTTCAAATCGGCGAATCATTTCATCTTTTAGCAGTGTACCTAATGGCACCTCGGCCAGGCGCACATGACCATGAGGATCGCGAGGAATAGGTCTTCCCAGCATTTTTTCTATCTCTTCTACATCGCCGAATTTCAAAGCTACGCCTTCAGCAACAATTGCTATTCCATCATTTCTTCCCAGGGCTCTTCGCTTAATCATGGAGGATTCGATGATATCACATACTTCTTCTACTTTTACGGTTCTTCTACTGAACTCTTCAGGAATTATAACAAGATGTGCTCCAGCGGATTTTCCCACTCCTAAAGCCAAGTGGCCAGCAGAACGTCCCATCATCACCACTATGTACCAGCGTCCGGTGGTTTTGGCATCTTCCATCAGGTTTTTTACCATCTGGGTAGCCACTTCTCGCGCGGTCTGGAAACCAAAAGTGGGCATGTTACCGGGAAGAGGAAGGTCGTTATCGATAGTTTTAGGAACATGAGCTACCAGTAATTCTCCTTTCATCTCCCGAGCTACAATGCTGGAACTAAAAGCAGTATCATCTCCACCAATAGTTACGAGATACCCTATTCCTAATTCTTCTATAACTTTTTTTACATTGGCCACTTTATTCTGGTCTATCTGCCCTTTGCTTACCAGGCTATCCCGGGCAGTGCGAAGGATAGAGCCTCCCTCCATATGAATACGAGAAACTTGAGCAATTTCTAAAGGAACGGAATGCACTGCGGGGTTAAAAGAGGAGTTAGAAATCCATTTGAATCCTTCGTAAATCCCTATTACTTCTAAACCCCTTTGTCGAGCGGCGATGGTTACTGAGCCAATGACTCCATTGATACCAGGAGCAGGCCCTCCTCCTACTAATATAGCTAATTTCTTATCTTTCATTTGATTCCTCCTTCCCCGGAACATTCGGCTAAGTTTTTCCTTGGTCGGGGCGAGCCGATTTGAACGGCCGACCTCTTGAACCCGAGTCAAGCGCGCTAACCAGGCTGCGCTACGCCCCGCAGTTCAAGATTATAACATAAAATTGCTGTTCCCCCCAATATCAGAGAAAAAAACTCACTCTATAGTTACCCCACGCTCTTCAATATTTATCTCTCCTGGAAAATGAGAAATCTCATTGGAGAAAAGTGCTTTAGTCTTAATAGCTTTTTATACTTTTAAGTTTTTGTGTCTTTTCATCCTGTATTGTCAGGCCATTTTGAGATTAAAACAATAAAGCAATCAGCTTAATTTTCTCAATAAGGTTTAAAAAAGGAAAGATACTGACGCAGGAAGTGGACACACCAGAAGTTAGAAACTATACTATAATTGTCTTAGAACCGCAAGCTGAGAAGACATTGTTAGTGCGGAATAAAAATATCTCAGCCTGAACTGGAGAATTTTATTCAGTTTAGTAACGAGGGTTAACTATTATCACTCGCATTGTTCGTCTTTGTTTTCCTTTTACCCTTTTTCCTTATCTCGAAACTTATCACCCTTTTTTAGACCGTTCTTTTTTCTGGAGCAGGGGAAGATGGTGGATAGCACTGGGAGAGGATAAAGTAGAAATAATCGAGGTAGTGGAAAAAGGAGACAGAGAAAATCCTCTTTTTGAGATCACTCTAGAGAGAGAAGAGAATATGGAAGGAGTCTCTTCCATGCTGGGTTTTGACGAAGACCCTTTCCTTTTTTACCAGTTGGGGCAGAAAGATCCGATTATGAGCAAAATCATAGAGGAATTTTATGGAGCAAGGATTCCTCGCTCTCGAAGCTTATTTGAGGCAGCAGTAACTACTGTTCTGGAACAGCAAATCTCTATGAAAGTGGCCTCGGTTTTGCGGAAGCGATTGGTAGAAACCTGGGGTCGAGGTCCTTTCTCCAGGGAAGGAGAAGAAATTTTTGCTTTCCCCGCTCCTTGGGATATAGCTAAAACCTCTCCTGAGGAGCTGAAAAAGATAGGAATGTCCAGCGCTAAGGCCCGGACGATTTACCGGCTGGCTGAGATGATAGAAGAAAAGGAAATAGACCCGGAATCTTTGAGAAGATTATCTTCCTCGCAGGTAGTCGATTTTTTAACCCGTCTTCCGGGAATAGGGCTGTGGAGTGCTCAATTTATAGTTGCTCGGTGGATGTCGACTAATGATTGTTTTGCCCCTGACGACCTGGGTTTAAGAAAAGCGATAGGCTTTTTCTATCAGGGAAGCGAGCATCCAGTATCTACTGCAGATGCCCGGGAAATATTGAAGCGTTTCTCTCCCTATGAGCGCTGGGCAGGATGGTATCTCCTCATGGCCATAGAAAAAGAGAAAAGTTCTCCTTCCCGAAATAGCTCCTTTCAGATCATAGAAGAAAGATGATGAACATATGAAAAGTGGTTTGAAGGATTTATTTCTCCATGCTAAATCCGGGGCAGAAAACTGGGGATGGCGAGTATTTACTGACTTTCTGCCAGTATATTTTACCGAGGAACATTTTGAAAATCTTTATCGCCGAAAGCAAGACCCCTGGAATTATGAGCACTCTGATTTTGAGCGAGAAAAATATCTCAAAACTCTCCAGGCCATACCAAAAGAAGTGGAAACTATCTGGGAAATAGGATGCGCTGAGGGAGCTTTTACTCAACTCCTCCTTGAAGGAGGAAAAAAAGTCCGGGGAGTGGATATCTCCCTTACTGCTCTTTCTCGGGCAAAAGGAAGATTAAAAGACTTTGGTGACAGGGTGCAGCTTCAGAGGCTCGATATTGTAAGGGAAGACATAGAAGGAACTTTTGACCTCATTCTTGCTTCAGAGATTTTGTATTATTTAGGAGGGAAAGACGTTCTTCAGCTTCTGGAAAAGAAGTTTTTGCGCCATTTGCGGCCTTCTGGCTATCTACTTCTCTGCCATTTTTATCCCTCGGGGAAAATCATCCATGACTTTTACGAAGAGAGTCACCGGTTCTATAGAGTGTCTGAGGAAATTACTTACCATCCCCAACGATATTACATCATTACTCTTCTAAAAAATAGAGTGTGGCAAAGTTGACTCTCGGGATAGCGAATTCTTTTCCCTGAATTTGGCAATAAAATTTATCCGGTCAGAACAAATCTTTTAATCTCGGGGGGAGGAACTCCCGCAGGCACAAGGTGTTTAGGCATGTTTTTAGTAATAGTGGTATTCAGCGTACACAAATGGTTGTCAGGATTGCCTACGTCCTGGGATATTCTATTGGTTTAAGCCAATACTTCCTGAAAAATTATCACAGACAAGGGAGGAAATTTTTATAGTAAAGGAGGAAATAAGTTCATGAAAATGACTATCAGGTCTAAATTGACTATTATAAGCTTGATACCACTTGCACTGTTTATATTGTTAATTTTTGCATACATAATGCCTTCTTTGAGAGAAGTAGCTGAGAATGTGATGGAACATAGTTTGTTGATGAAATTGCAAGGTGATATAAATTCGGCGCATTTATTTGTTGAAAAATACTTTGGGGAGATAAAAATGGTGAATGGTACTCTGGTGGATAAAGATGGTGTATCTCTTGAAGGCAGACACGATATGGTTGATGATATAACCAATAAACTGGGTGTTGTAGCAACTGTGTTTGTAAGAGAGGGAAATGACTTTAGAAGAATCACCACCAGCATCAAGACTGCAGACGGCAATCGGGCAGTAGGAACCATGCTGGGTACCGATAGCGCAGCATATGAACCGGTAATGACGAAAAACTTATATATAGGCGAAGCAAAAATTTTAGGAGCGAATTATTATACTGCCTACGACCCCATTGTAGATAATGGGGAAGTGGTGGGGATTCTCTTTATCGGTGTACCAACTGATGAGGCAGAAAATATAGTCTCAAGTGGGATATCCGGTACCTCCCGGATGATAATCACCTTCTCCGTAGCGGTACTGATTACAAGCCTCATCATCATTTTTCTCCTGGGTAGCTCTATTTCCCATCCTGTTCAAGTGGCTACGAAACAAGCTGAACTTTTGGGAGAAGGAAACCTTTCGGTGGAAATCCCAACTCACCTTCTTAATCGCAAAGATGAGCTGGGTCTCTTGGGTGGGGCTTTAAAAAACATGGCTGATAAATGGCGTGAAGTGGTACAAAATGTCATTGGTGTTTCTTCTCATCTGGCTTCTTCTTCTGGAGAGCTCTCTTCCTCAGTAGAAGAGGTTTCTAGAGCCACTCAGGAGATTGCCAGAACCATGACCCAGGTAGCTGAGGGCTCAACTCGTCAAGAAGAAGATTTACAACATCTGAGTGAAAATGTAGAGGGGATCAACAGGATGGCTCAAAATATCCGAGAAAAAACCCAGGAAAATGTGGAGCGCCTCGATACAGTGATGAAAGAACGGCTAAGTGAGAACTCTACAGCGCTAAAGCGGATTCAAGAAGAAATCAGAAAAGCGACCCAATCAGGAGCTCAAGCTGGAGAAGAAGCTCAAAAAGGGCAAGAACTTCTTCGTCTCCTCATGGAGGGAATCGCTGCTATATCCCAGGTAACTCAGGAAGTGGCAAAAAGTATTGCCGCCTTGGAGGGACGTTCAAAAGAAATAGGTAAAATCGTGGATGTAATTACAGAAATCACCGAGCAGACTAACCTCTTGGCTTTGAATGCAGCAATTGAAGCTGCTCGAGCGGGTGAAGCAGGGCGGGGGTTTGCCGTGGTGGCAAATGAGGTGCGAGATTTAGCTGAAAGCTCGGCTCAAGCGGCGCAACAGATTGCCAGCCTCATTGGAGATATTCAAAGGGATACCCAGCTGACAGTCAAAAATATGGAGAGGGCTCAAGGAGAGGTAAAAGAAGGAGCCAGCAAAGGAGAAACTGTAGCCCGGAGTTTTTCCCAGATTCTTAAGACTATTCAAGGGGTTGTTGAGAATATCAATCAGATTGCCTCTTCTTCTCAAGTTCTTGAGAAAGCACAAAAGGACCTTTTATCTACTCAAGAAGAGACCAATATTGCTACCAGTGAAGTAGCTAAAGCAGTAGAGGAAATTAGTTCTTCCATTCAAGAAGCAACCGAGCGAGTAAGCTCTATAGTTGCGGTAGCAGAAGAAAATGCTGCTTCTTCACAAGAGGTTTCTGCTTCTACCGAAGAGCAGAGTGCGTCGCTTGAGGAAATTACCTCAGCTGTGGAATCCTTAGCCCGGATGGCACAAGAGCTCCAGGTAACGGTGAGCCATTTCCAGATATGAAAGCTCAACTGCTGAGAAGATTGGTGTTGTTTCATTAAGACAAAAGATAAACAACTGACGCCAGAAGCTGGAACTTCAGACTAAAAAAAGAGGAATTTATAAAAGTTACGCATTAAAGCTGGATATAGCCAAATAAAAAGGACCATGTTGATGAGCCTTAAAGAACCACTTAACTCCTGATTTATCTGGTAAAAGAGATTTCTTTTATTGTATAATATGATTACCATGAAGAAGGGGAAAAGCCGTTTAAACATAGGGTGTGTGACAGACGGAATAATTTATGAATACCAGGTCAAAGCCTGGGAAGCCATTATTTCCAGTGCCCAGGAAAAAGATGTAAATCTTTTTACCTTCGTAGGAGGAAGATTACGCTCCGGGCAAGGATTTGATGTTTACGCTAACCAGGTATACAACTTGGTAACTCCCCGGAGTATAGATGGCCTCATTGTATTGAGCTCTGCTATTGGAGGAGAAGTCACCACAGAGGAAATCGGGAACTTCTGTAGAAAATACCTACCATTACCTGTGGTGAACATCAGCCTGGCAATAGAAGGCATACCCAGTATATTGATAGATAATAGAAGTGAGGTAAAGAAAGCTCTATCTCATCTCATTGAAGACCACAACTGCAGAAACATCGCTTTTATCCAGGGGACTGTATACAATCAGGAATCTCAAGAAAGATACCAGGCTTACCTGGAAACTTTAGCTGAATACCATATACCTGTAAATGAGAGCCTCATATTTATTGGTGGGTTCCTTATTGGTGGGTTCCTCAGAGTCGGGGGACGAGAAGCAGTAAAAGTTCTACTGGA
>DAOSVE010000065.1:0-10217 GCA_035593465.1 Candidatus Atribacteria bacterium
AAAATCTAATATACTAAGGAGGGAGGAATTCCTCCCTCCTTAGTATATTTCCTCTCATCTTTTTGCCTCCTCTTGAGAAAACATTCTTTCAGTTATAAAATTATTGCAAGATAGAGAGGGGTTTTCTGAAAATGAGAGGGGAGAAAAAAGCAAAAAAAGTTAGTAAACATCTTTTTAGTTTTTCTTCTCTTTTTGCCTCTCCGAGGAGAGGCAAAAAGAGGTTTCTTCGTGGAAGATGGTGAGAGCCCCCTTCGGTTTTCCAGGAGGGAGAAGGGAGGGCACGGGAAATGTGCCTGGAAGCGTTAGGGCAATGGTCCACTGTTTCTGTTCAGTCTTTACCTAGTCTGGCTTCTGAAATTTATCACCAATCTTTAGCTTCCGGGATGAGCGTAGGAAAGAAGAGATGGCAGTTTCCCTCCCGGTGGGGATGTTTTTTAGTTGCTGTTTTGCTTCCCCCTTTTTTTCTGTTTAAGTTATTCTTTGCGCCGGAAATCGGGATACCAGACCAGAGAGCTGGTGGGAAAAAGTGAAGCGCTTGCTGAGGAAATAGAAAGGCGGGAGACCTTGGAAGAAGAGCTGCGCTTTAACCTTGACCTTCAGAGACTTGTTGCCGGTATTTCTTTCCGTTTTGTTACTGCTTCTTCTTTTAAAGAGGCAGTAAAATTTTTCCTGGAAGAAGGCAGGCATTTTGCCCGGGCGGATGAGGTTGTTCTTTTCTGGGAGGGAGAGGGCTACATTGGGAGGGAAGGGAAAATAGAAAAAATAAAGATGGAAGGGAAGATGGTTTCCTGGAGAGAAAAGTTATGTTCAGGAGGGCCAGTGTGGACAGAAGGGATAAGTATTCCCAAGGAATACTGGAGGAACAGGGAATCTGGAGAAATTAAGTTTCTCCTTTCTTTCCCTCTAGAAGCCGAAGATCGGTGTCTGGGGTTCTGGGAGTTAGTCTGGAGAGAAGGAGGGAGCGTAGATAAAATATGGATAGAAGCGCACCTTGACCTTTTCCAGGTTTTCTCCTATCTTTTGAACAGCGCCCTGGAAAGAGAGAAAATAAGAAAGGAACTGCAGCGAGAAAGAAACTGGCTGGAGACCATTCTTCGCTCCATTGCTGATGGCGTGATAGTTACCGATTTGGAGGGGCTGATTAATTTTATGAACCGGGAGGCAGAAATTCTTACTGGTTGGTTTTTAGAAGAAGCCCGGGGGAAGAAGTTAGAAGAGGTTCTTGTCCTCCGGGAAAAAGATAGTAGGAAGCCGGTAGAAAACTTGGTAGAGGAGATTCTGAGAAAAGGAAAACTGGAAACGAAAGAACCCTTTTTTTTGAGGAATCGAGAAGGGAAAGAAATAGTAGTTACCGATAGCGGAGCTCCTATTAGAAGAGACGGGGAGCTCCAGGGAGTAGTGCTCGTATTTCGGGACGTTACTGAACGCCAGATGATGGAAGAGGCCCTCCGCAGGAGCGAACATCGCTACCGCCTGCTTTTTAACCAGATGTTAGATGGGTTTGCCCTTCTGGAGGAGATTTATGATGAAGAGGGAGAGCCCGCTTTTGAATTCGTGTTTTTAGAGGCTAATCCTGCTTTTGAGCATATTACTGGCTTTAGTAAAAAAGACATAGTAGGACTTACTCTTCGAGAAGTTCTTCCTTTTCTGGATGCTTCTTACTGGGAGCTTCTTCACCAGGTGGCAGAGAAAGAAGAAGCCACCCAGATAGAGAAATTTGTTCTTTATGAAGATAAATGCTTAGAAATAGTGGCTTTTTCTCCCTCTCCAGGGCAGGTAGCTACTATCTGGCGAGATGTTACCGAGAGGATAAAAAGAGAAGAAGAAATCCGCTATCTTGGCTTTCACGACGCTTTGACTGGTCTTTATAATCGGGCTTTTTTTGAGGAGGAATTGCAGCGCCTGGATAAAGGAAAGCACTTCCCTCTGAGCCTCATTTTTCTTGATGTCGATGGCTTGAAGGAAATAAACGATTCTCTGGGGCACGAAGAAGGAGATAGATTGTTGAGAGAAGTAGTGCAAGTACTTCGAAAATCTACCCGGGAAGGGGATATCCTCACCCGGTGGGGAGGAGATGAATTCGTCATCCTTCTTCCTCAAACCACTGAAAATGATGCTCAACAGATTGGGGAGAGAATAGAAAAAAATTGTGAAAAGGCTCAAGGGGAATGCCTTCTTCCTTTGAGCCTTTCCTGGGGGGTAGCTACCAAAGAAGACGATACGGAAGATATAAGAGAAATTTTTCGCAGAGCAGAAGAGAGAACTTATCAGCGAAAATTCTTAACTCGCAAGGAATTTTTTCATTCTCTTATCTCTATTCTGGTACGCCGATTTTATGAAGAGGAAAAAATTCGGGAGCGCCAGATTAGGGTGGAGGAATTGATCCAGAAAATAGGAAGGAAGTGGGGATGGAAAGAGGAAGAGAAGAAAAAGCTACATTTTTTGACTCTTCTCTGGGTCTGGAGAAGGATGCTTCTTCCTGAATACCTGAAAGGAGATGGCTATCCCTTTTTACGGGAGGAACTGGTTAAAATTTACCCTGAGTTTGAGGAACAACTCCCTCTTTCATACTCAGAGTGGAACTCCCTGTTTTCAGAAATTTTACCCGGAGAGGGACGCTGGAAAGAGGGAGAGGAAACTCCTCTTGCGGCTCGTCTTTTAAGAGTTGTGGAGGCTTATGAGCTCCTGGTTGAGGAACAACACCTGACCCCCCGGGAAGCGGCGCAGGAAATCCACAAAGAAGCAGGAAGGCGCTTCGACCCGAAACTGGCAGAAACATTAGAAGAAATAATAAATGAATAAAGGACGATGGCTCGCTGACCCGGTGCTTGAGGAATTGTTTCAATCACTGTATGTATTGACTTTTATAGTTAACCGCAAAAGACAATTTGTGGCGCCCCCATTTTGTCATCGCGAGGAGCGGGACAGCCCACGGCGTAAGATAAAAAAGCAAATTAGATAAGAAAAAATCTTGATAAAAAGAGATAGAGCAATAAGGGGGTTTACCCTCTTATTGCTCCCCAAAAGCAAAAGAAAAGAACAAAGACTTAAAAAGCAAATAAACAAAAACTACTGGTGGGAAAATATCCACCAGTATGCTGGGAAAAAACCCAGCGTTGAGAAAGAAAAAGCCTTCTTCAGTGCTTGCGATTGACCGTTTGGAGAGGATTGCCACACCCGGCAAAAACCGCTGCCTTGTGTCCAGACCAGATAGATATTGGTAATGATGAGCTCATAACCCCAAACTATAAAGGAGAGTGCCCCTTTATAATCCCCCCAAAAACAAAAACATAAAAGTAAAAGACTACTAAAGACTATAGTATCCTTCTGTGTTTGGCGATTCCATTTTTGACTTCCGATGTAATTTACTTTTTAAAAGTTTTAATAATTTAACAGGTTTTGCGGGATACTATAATCTTTAAGCAATTCCCGAATATCAGTTGTATCCTTTCTTTTCGGCTTAGAATAAGAGGTGATATAATTTAGTTTGTGATATTATTTGGTATTATTCTCAAAAGGTGTAGCTTTTAAAGAAGAGGTGATTACTTTGGCTTTTGTTCAGGGAAGGATTCTTCTCCCTTGTGATACTCCCTGGGTAAGAAGAGCAGCCCGGGAATATATGTATTTTAATAAAGAAGAAAAAGAAACAAAAAATCTTTTAGCTCCTCTTCCAGATACGGAGATCAAAGCCTTCCATACCGAAAGTTCTGATTTAATAGCCCGGACGAGGAGCAACGAGGAAGGAGAGTTTTTTCTGCGAGTTCCTCCTGGAGAAAATTATTTTCTGGAGTTTTATTCTCAATCCCAATTAGTGGCTCTGGCTTTCACTACTTCTACTGAAGAGGAGGTAGATTTAGGCACAGTCGATAGCCTCGTTACTGCCCGGGCTTTGAAAATGAAGATGGGGGAGAAAGGGAGACTGGTCTCAATCCTTGAACTTACTAAAGATATAGAACAAATGTGGGCGAGGGGCGAGGGGTTAGAAAAGCTCGTAGTGGCTGGTAGCAATTCTATCTCTGACCCTTTTTGCTTGATAGAGCATTTTGACTTTTCTTTTCTCTCTGATGGGAAAACTCTGGTAGTAAGCTGGAAATCTCACGAGCCAGTGACGGCCCGCTTTTATTATCGCTCTTTTAGTTCTTCTTGCTATCGTAGCATGGTTACTGGACGAAAGAAGAGAGGAGTATTTTCCCTTGAGGTTCGAGAATTTGAAGGGTATCTTTTTTACTTAGAAGTGGAAAATAACCGCCATCTTCTGGGGAGAACTCCTCTTCGGGCGGTGCGCGCTCCCCTTTCTCCGGAAAAAAGAAAAGTGGCCATAGAGGGGAGAGAAGACGGACCCGTCACTGTGGCTCGTCGTAAAGTTTCAGGAGAAAAGATGATTTTTTTTCCTGGGGAAAAGGAAAGCATTAAGCTTTTCCTCTCCCGGGCGCTGGAGAGAGAGTTTGAAGCAGAAATGTACTTTGATTTTCTGGGAGTAGAAGAGGTGCCTCGTTTTCTAGTGCGAGAGGGCTTCGAAGAGCTGGAGCTTGCCCTTTATTTTCCCACTGAATTTTCTTTCCTGTGGGGGCCGGTGGGGAATAATCCGGGAGTTTTCATCTCTGAAGAGGACAAGGAGAAAATTTCAGAATTATGGGAAGATGAAGACCTTGCTCTTCCGGCGGGGAAATTGATGGAGATAGGCTATAGCACTCCTTTTGCAGAAGTGGTTGGTTATCGAGGGGGAGAATATTTCCATCTTTTTTCTAATACCGACTTAAAGGAAAGGGTGTTTCTTTTTTCTCTGCGCCGGTTGGACTCTCTGGATCTGGAGGCCACCATTTATTACTGGGGACAATTAACTCTTCAAGGAGAAGGACTATTTGAAGGTTATTCCTTAGAGCTTGACCTCCGGGGCAGGTTTGAAGAAGGTAAAGAGCCTCTTTTCTGGACCTTTCAGAAAGGCGAAGTGGAAGGAGAAATTAAATTGTGGGTGAATCTGGAGATTAAAAGGAAGTAGCAGAAGGACACCATTCTCTCACCGGACATTCTACACAGCGAGGTTTTTTGGCAGAGCAGAATGTCCGGCCTAAAAAGCCTAAGAGATGGGTTGCTCTTATCCATTGCTCCCGAGGAATTATTCTAGCTAAATCTTCTTCTATTTGAGAAGGGGAGGAAGATGAAGCAAGGCCTAATCTCTGAGATACACGAGCCACGTGAGTATCCACGGCAATAGCTGGAATATTAAAAGCATTGGCCAAAACAATGTTAGCAGTTTTTCTCCCTACCCCGGGTAGGGAAGTGAGTTCTGAAATCTCAGAGGGAACAATCCCCTGGAATTTTTCTACTAGAAGGGAGCTCGATTCTTTGAGGAAACGGGCTTTTTGCCGATAGTAAGGAAGAGATTGGATGATTTCTTCAATTTCTGAAAGAGGAGCACTTGAGAGAGTCTGGGGGGTGGGAAAACGTTGAAAAAGAATTTTAGTTATCTGGTTTACCCGTTCGTCAGGAGCTTGAGCAGCTAAAATGGTGGCCACTAAAAGCTCAAAAGGATTGCGAAATTCTAAAAGCAAACGAGCATCAGGGAATCGCTTTTCTAAAGCATTCAGAACATGAACCGCTCTTTCCCTTTCTTCCATTTTTACCCTTCTTTCCGATTTTAAATGTCTTGAGTAAATTATAAGCGAAATTGTAATAAGAGAAAAGATAAGAGAGGGTGAGGTTATCTTTCCTCAAAAAACCTCTTCTTTTCCGTCGCTGCAATACCTCGTGTCTGTCATTCCTGAATGTCCCCGTCAGGAATGACAGACTATAGGGGAGGAAGCCCCTTATAGCTCCCCGAAAAAGTCAGAAGAAAAGTAAAAACAATCAAGGACTGTTGAGGAAGAAAAAAACAGACAACAGCCTGCGATGCAGGATAAGAACATAAATAAAAATACAAAAGATCACTGGTGGAAAAATCATCCACCAGTAAAAATCTGTGGATGCCTGATAAAAGATTTCAGGCATGACAGAAAAGAACTATAAAGGGGAGTGCCCCTTTATAATCCCCCAAAAGATAAAGGAAAAGGATAAGAAACTTAAAAAAACAAAGACTACTGAGGGAGAAAAAACGTCTCCCTCAGTGAGGAGTGCCCCTTTATAATCCCCCGGAAAAGATTGAAAGACAAATAAAAAACATAAAGAAACAAAATCCGCTGAGAGAGAAAAAACTTCTTCCTCAGCGGATTCCCGATTGAAGCGCTCGGGAATGGCGAAGAAAGGGAATTTATCCAGAGAATAAAAACGAGATTGCCACACCATGCGAGAAAGTAAGATCTGCGACAACCTCTTAAGAGAAGAAGCACCCCCAGCACCGGAGGGAATTACAGCTATGCATACTTAATGGTATAATAACCAAAAATTGGGGTTAAGCGAGGGATAAAATTGAGGAAAATAACAATATGGGGAGCTCTGGTTTTGGCCTCCTTCCTTCTTTTCCTTCCCTGTTCTTTTGCGCAAGAAACTCAGAGTACTCAGGAACCTAAAAGTAGCAAAGAAGTAATTTTAGAAAAAGCGGAAAAAATCAGATACGACTCTGCCGGAGAAACTTTTGTCGCTTCCGGGGGAGTGGTGGCTATTCAGGGGGAGAATCGCATTCAATGTCAGGAACTCACATTCGATCTTAAGAATAATAAAGGTAGCTTTAAGGGAGAGGTAATAGTCACGAGAGGTAAAACAGAGATTCGCTCTTCTTTTATGGAGGGTGATTTTGATGCTGAGATTTATCTCTTTAAAGAAGGGGTAAAGCTGAAAAAAGAAAGAGAAGAAAAGGAGGGAGAAACTTCTTTTATATTCTGGGAAGCTCCTCTTCTTTACTATAACGGAAACACGGAAGAAGCGTGGAGTGAAGAGGGGGCAGAAATTGAATGGAAAGAAACCAGAATAAAAGCCGACCAGGCTCACTATTATCCGGAAAAAGAGGAAAGCGGGGAAAAAGAAAGAATAGTTTTGGAGGGTAAGGTGCTCATCACCGAAAAAGACCGAGAAATGGAAATAGCTAAAGCAGTTTATTATCTGGATACGGAAGTTTTGGAAGCGGAAGGGATTACCCGTGCCCGATTTTTAATTGAAGAAAAAAGCGAGGAATGAAGTGTTTCGCCAGGGGACGCTTGCTCTCTTCTTTATCTTTTTGTTTGCTTTTTCTGTAGGGGCGCAAGAAGCTCTCGATCTAACCGGAGAACGCCTTCAGTATCATCCGGGAGAAGAGGAGGTAGTGGTCTACGAGGGGAAGGTGACCTATAAAGATGTTTCTCTTTCTGCCAGCTATATTCATATTTTTTTAGATAAGAAAGAGTTGGAAGCAGAAGGGGAAGTAGTGGTGGAAAGGGGAGAAGAGGGAGCCCAGGCAGAAAAGGCTTATTATAACTGGGATATGGATTGGCTGAGTTTAGAAAAGGTGCGCTCTGACATTACTGGCAAATCTATTGAGGGGAAGTTTTATTTTCGAGGAGAAGAAGTAAAGGAAGAAAAAGCGGACGAAGATAGAAAAATGGAGGTGGAGGGAGCTCATTTAACGAGCTGCGATTTAGAGGAGCCTCATTACTACATAGAAGCTAAAAGGTTGGTAATTTATCCCGATGAAAAAGTAGAAATCTACGACCTTTCTTATTGGGACTTTGGCCGTCGCCTCTTTTCTTTGCCCTTTTACGTTTTTTTCTTAAATCGTACCGAACAGTTGCCCTTCTTGCCTGTGGTGGGACATTCGGCAGAGCTGGGATTTTATTTTAGCTATTATTACAATTATTTTGTAAATGACTACTCTTTTGGCACTATCACCCTGGATTGGTGGCAACACGGGGGATGGGGTCTCGGGGTCACCCACTATTTAGAGCGAGAAGGAGAAGATGGGAGGCTCACCATCTATTATCGAGACCCGGCTTCTTCTTCCTCTGCTCTCCGGGGGAGCGTTAAATACAGCAAAGAAGTCGATGAGTTTACTGATTTGAGCTTGAGCGTGGACTATTCCGGCACCCTGGGAGAAGCTGATGAGCGCTATTCCGGTTTTCTCTCTGTTTTGCGAGCGAAAGATAAAAGCACCAGTAAGCTTAACCTGAGCTACAGCGCTAACGAGAGCAGTGCAACTGAAAGTCTCTATACTACCTGGAACTATCAGTATAAGCTGAGAGAGGACCTGACTGGAGAATTGAGCCTCAACTACAGGGAATATGAAAAAAGAAGGGAGTTTACCGACCAGGATCTCGCCTACGGGATTACTTTTAAGAAAACTTCTGACCTTTATGCTTATTATCTACGATATGGTGGCCACATAGACTTAGAAGGAGATGCCTATACTGGCGATTCCAATAAAGTGGTATTTAAAATTCCCGAACTTGAGGTTGCTCGAAGCAAAGAGAGGATTGGAGAGTCAGATTTTACCTATAAAGCGGGATTGCTCCTCGGACACTATTTTGAAGAAGAGACTGGAGTAATAGATGAACGTCTGCGTCTCACTTTTAACCTTGAAGGTAGTAGCAAGGTGGGAGGAGGAAATCTCACTTCTTTTTTCAACTTTCAACAGGATTTTTATGGCAATGGCTTTGCCCGCTACATCTGGTTGGGAGAGATAAAATGGGCGGACGAGATATCTTCTGATTTATTTTTAACTCTTTCTTACCAGAAGGGTAGCTATGATGGAGCTACCCCTTTCAAATTTGACTATGTTCGTCCCCGAACTGATTATTTGAACTTAGGCCTAGATTATGCCCGGAGCCCCTGGGAAGTGAGCTTAGATACCGGATATGATTTTCGGGAGGAAGAGTTCGTAGATGCTTTGTTGAGTGTAGAGTATAACTTAGACGATAAGAAAAAAGTAGAATTGAGTGGTAGCTATGATATCTCTAATGAAGAGTGGGGAAGCGTGGTATTTGGTATTTCCTGGCCTATGAATAAAGAGTGGGGTATTGATTTTTCAGGGAGATGGGACCCTCAAGGAGGAAAGATAGATGGAGTGCGAGTGGGGTTAACTGATGACCTCCACTGTCGGGAAATAAGCCTTTTTTATGACCAGTCCCGGGATACTTTCTGGTTAGAGTATGGAATAAAAGCCCTCCCCGGAGAGAAAATAAAATTAGGAGGTTGAATCGATGAAAAGTAAATTTTTTCTTCTTGTCGTGGTGGCGCTTCTTGTGGTGGGTTGCGCTCGAGGAGAACAACCCCCCTGGGAAGAGGGGAAAAATCTCTATATCACTACCACCTGGCAGGAAATTAGCTCTTCTTATATTTACTATATAGTTATAAGCGCTGACTCTGTAGCTCCCTCCACTGACCCCCGGAGCTGGAATAGTTTTTATGTGGTGAAGTGGGAAGACCACAACTTCTTTTTAAGAAAACCCGGTGAGAGCACCTTTAGCTACTTTTCTTCTCCTTCTGTGTCAGACCAAGAAATGAGGGTAACGTTATCTTTAATTGATGTTTTAGATGACCCTGCTATTCTCCGGATAATGGTGGTGTCAACGGATAGAGGAGGAAATGTAGAGGATTCTCTGGATAAGGGAGCAGTGATATTTCGACCTCGGGATGAGAGTAGTAAATCCTGGAATGATGACGACGATACAGGAGGCCTTCTCTCGTTAAAAATAGAGGCAAGATAAATGAAAAAGAGAAACGGGAAACTTTTCTGGATAGTTTTTATCCCTTTTTTATTTATCGGCTGCTTTAATAGCGGGGTTCTTCCTCCGGTGGTGGATAAAGGCACCAGCTGGACGGTGATGGTTTTTCTGAATGGAGATAATGACCTGTATAACTATGCTTGGCGAGATTTTGACTCTTTGGAAATAGTGGGCTCAACTCCTCAGGTGAAGGTGGTAATACAATTTGACCCTTTCTGGGGGGAAGCAGCTCGTTATCTTGTGGAGAAAGATACCATACCTAACTATATTGGTTCTCCGGTTTTGGAATATTTAGGGGAGGTAGATATGGGAGATGGGTCAGAGCTTGCCAATTTCGTGCATTTTTGTGCGGAAAACTATCCGGCCAATAAATATGCTCTCATCATCTGGGATCATGGCACAGGATTTAAAAGTAAAGATATCTCTTTTGATATATCCCCCGAGGATTCTATTACTATACCGGAGCTAGAGAAGGCTTTGTCTTTGTCTACTATGTACTTAGGGAAGAAAATCGACTTTCTGGGGATGGATGCCTGTCTTATGGCGATGGTGGAAATTGCTTATGAGGTTAAAAATCATGCCCGGGTG
>DAOSVE010000066.1:0-9884 GCA_035593465.1 Candidatus Atribacteria bacterium
TAGTGGAGTAAACAAAAAAGGAGTACCTCTATCCCTTGATATATCAATGTTTTTAGATTACAGCTGTCAAAGTCAGGTATATACTTCGCCCATTTGTGAAACGGCATGGAGTGTTGTCTGATCTGCCTGAAAATGTGTTTTTCTATATCCTCCTCTAAGCAATAAATTTTCAGCTACATAAGCAAATTCAGGTCTAACCATAGGTTCGCTTAGTTGTCTAATAGGTTTAAGAAAAAGACGGTAAGGAAAATAGTATGTTCTACCAGACATTTTGAAGGTAATTGAGGACCAAGGTGGCAAGTTTTCAGCATTTTTGAAAGCTTTCTTTTCAATAATCTGATATAGATTAAACACTCTCGCACCGTATAAAAATGAAGCAAAATCCCCTTCTGCAATTTCCATAAATGTCCATAGCCCATTTATACTATTCGTAAAACCTGCAAGCGCATATTTAACACATAAGTCCAAATTAACCCTATTTGAGACTGAAATCATAAAATATGCCACTTAACTCACCCCCCCTAAAAAGCCCATAATCTTGTAGTTTATATTGTCAATTGATAATGGGGTTCTTCCAATTTAAGGCTAACATCTATGCCCTTGACTCCGATTTAATAATATACGGCATACTGAGCAGCATGGCGGCAAGCTTCTAACATACTTTCTTCATTAGCTATTCCTTTTCCCGCAATATCCATAGCCGTTCCATGGTCGGGAGAAGTGCGGATAAATGGCAAACCTAAAGTTACACTTACCGTTTTATAAAAATCTAAACACTTGGTGGCGATGTGTCCTTGGTCGTGATAAAGAGATAAAACAGCATCAAATTCCCCTTGAAAAGTTCGCCAAAATATAGAATCTGCTGGATAGGGCCCCAAAATTTCTATTCCCGTATCTCGCACCACCGAAAGAGCCGGAATAATCTCCCTTTTTTCCTCCTCTCCCAAAAGCCCCCCTTCTCCTCCATGGGGGTTTAGAGCTGCTACTGCTATCCGGGGGTGGGCTAAGCCTAACCTTTGAAGATAATAATGCATCCGGGGTATAAACTCGGCAATTTTATCTTTTTTAATTTTCTCTATGGCTTCTTTTAAAGGAAGATGACGAGTAAAGAAAAAAACTCGCAAATTTTTCACTTGAAACATAGTTAAAGCTTCCTCACTGTGGGTGAGCTCCTGGAAAATTTCAGTGTGGCCAATAAAAGGGATACCAGCCTCGTGGATCGCTTCTTTGTTTATAGGAGCAGTAACTACTCCCTCTCCCCTTCCCTCTTTCATTAGCTCTATGGCTTTCTCTATGTATTCATAACTCGCTCTTCCCATAGAGGGAGAAATTTTACCCCAGGAAAAGGAAGACAGATCTACATTGTCCAGATCGCAAAGAAAAGGACCCACTCCTCGGGAAGAAGGAAAGTCACTCCAGGGTATCTTTACTCCCTGCATTTCTTCAGCCTTTTGTAATATTTTCCGGTCTCCTACTACTATAGGAACAGCTTCTACGTCCCATTTAATTATACTTTTGACTACGATTTCCGGGCCCACCCCGGAGGGGTCTCCCATAGTAAGAATCAAAGAAAGCTTGTTCATTTTCTTCCCTTCCTAAACTCTACTAATCTCTTTACTCCCTCTTCTACTTCTTCTCTTTTGCGACAGATAGAAAGGCGGACAAATCCTTCTCCTCCTTCTCCAAAAGCATCACCAGGAGACAAGGCTACTTTACTTTCCTTTACTAGGGTCTTGCAGAAGTCTAAAGACGATAAACCAAATTCCTGGATATCTATCCACAGATAATATCCCCCCTGAGGCTTAAAGAAGTGGAATCCTCCCTGTTCTAGAAGCTCTATAGCTTTATCTCGATTGCCCTGGTAATAATCTACCATCTTTTTTACTTCTTCCTTGGGTAAATCTAGAGCAATTTCTGCTGCTTTCTGGGAGAGATGAGAAGTGCAGGCAATAAGATATTCTTCTACTTTAGCTAAATGTTTAACTAAATAGGGAGGAACAATCATATACCCTACTCTCCAGCCGGTTAAAGCATAAGTTTTAGAAAAAGAAAAAATACTTATCAAATTATCTTCGTTTATAAAGGAAAACATCCCTTGGTGTTCTCCCTCATAGACATATTTTTCATAAGCTTCATCAGAAATAAGAAGAAGCCCATATTCTTCTGCTAATTGGGCTAATTGGCAAAGAGTTTCCTTAGGAAACACCACCCCTAAGGGGTTAGAAGGAGAATTAATGAGTATCATTTTAGTGCGAGAGGTAATCAGATTTTCTATCTCCTTTATATCAGGTAAAAAGCCGTTTTTTTCTTGCAGGTGATATCTTTCCATTTTTCCTCCACACAACTCCACCTGATAAAAATGGTTAGTAAAACCAGGATCCGGTACTAAAACTTCATCTTGGGGCTCCAAGAGGGAGGAAAAAATCGTTACTGTTCCAAATAAAGAACCAGGAAGAATTACCACTTCTTCCGGTGTTACTTTCCATCCTTTTTCTTCTTTCAAGTGATGGGCAATTTTTTCTCGCAAGCTGGGTATTCCTACAGTAGGAGTATACTTAATCTCTCCCTGCCAGTAAAAGTCTTTCAGTTTTTCTAATATATAATGAGGAGTGGAAAAATGAGGCTCTCCCATCTCTAAACGGATGACTTCCGGGTCACGGAGAGCTATCTCCATTAACTTTCTTATCCCCGAGCGAGGTAAATTGACTATTCTTTCAGGTATATCTATCATTTGGAGGTCTCCTTAAAAGGGTTTTTCGGGAACTTTTGCCCAATCGGCTAAAAATTGCTCAATTCCAATATCGGTGAGAGGGTGTTTAATTAACTTAGATATGACAGAAAAAGGAATAGTGGCTACGTGAGCTCCCAGCTTGGCTGCCTCTATTACATGCATGGGGTGGCGAATGGAAGCTACAATTACTTGAGTAGTGATATCGTAGTTGCAGAAAATTTGTAAGATATCGGCTACCAGGTGCATACCATCGCTTGATATATCATCTAATCTCCCCACAAAAGGACTGACATAAGTAGCTCCTGCTTTAGCCGCCATAAGGGCCTGTAAAGGGTTAAAAATTAAAGTGGTGTTTACTTTTACCCCTTCTTGAGAAAGGGCTTTGATAGCCTTTAACCCTTCCGCAGTTATAGGAACTTTCACCACTATATTAGGCGCCCAAGTGGATAACTCTTTCCCCTCTTTTATCATTCCTTCGGCTTTTAAGCTCACTACTTCAGCAGAAACTGGTCCAGGAACCAAGCTACAAATCTCCATAATTACTTCCCTAAAGCCTCTTCCCGTTTTGGAAACTAAAGTAGGATTAGTAGTCACTCCATCTAAGATTCCCAGTTTTAGAGCTTCTTTGATTTCTCCCACATCGGCAGTATCGATAAAAAACTTCACCTTGGGCCTCCCTTCTCTCTTGATTTATCAGTATTATAAGTTTCTTCTTCATCTTTATCAATCTTATCTATCGCTGCATGTTATAATCTATTCAATTTAGTATTCAAAAGAGAGGAGTCTATAATATGGGAAGTGTGAAAGACTTAATAGTTCTTTCTTCTCCTCATGAGGAGGAACCAGGAAGAGGTAAGTTTATTTTTTCCGATCGATATTCAGTTTTTGATTGGGGGGAGATGCCCGATCATATTCCTCTGAAAGGTGCTTCTTTATGTTTAATAGGAGCCTACTTTTTTGAACGATTAGAAGAGGCCGGGTTTCTAACTCATTATCAAGGGGTAGAGGAAGAGGGAAAACTCAAGAGATTGTCAGATTTAAAAAGTCCCACTAACCAAATGATAGTCTCTTTGGTAAGAGTTATCCAACCTCCAGAAATGGAAGGAAAATATGATTATAATATCTATCAAGGAGTAAGAGGGAATTTTTTGATTCCCTTTGAATTTATATATCGTAATTCTTTACCTGCAGGCTCGAGCTTACGCAAAAGATTAGAAAAAGGAGAGATAAAATTAGAAGATTATGGCTGGGATAAAATACCTGCTCCAGAAGAGAGACTATCACCCCCTATTGTAGATGTATCTACTAAATTAGAAGAACAAGATCGTTATTTAAGCTGGAGGGAAGTAGAAGAAACAGGAATATTACAAAAAGAAGAAATAGAAAAAATTCGCCAGGTAATTCTGGCTATAGATGACTTGATAACCAAAGAGGTAGAAAAAATCAATTTGAAGAATGAAGATGGGAAAATAGAACTGGCTTTGGATAAAGATAGAAATTTAGTAGTGGTAGATGTAGTAGGCACTCCTGATGAGAGTCGTTTTACTTACCGAGGGATGCATCTTTCTAAAGAGATTGCCCGGGAATTTTATCGGAAAACTCCCTGGTATGAAGAGGTTCAAAAAGCTAAACTTCAGAATCCAGTAGGTTGGAGAGGTTTAGTTAAAACCAGTCCTCCACCCCTACCCTCTTCGCTTTTGCAATTAATAAGTTGGGTATACGAGCGAATAGCTATGGATCTTACCAACAGAGATTGGTTTCCCAATGTGCCTTCTTTAGAAGAAATTGGGGAAATAATTGGCCAGGAACTCCTTATTTGACAGAAAAAAAGAGGAAAAGTAAAATAGTTCCGTAAGTGTCGATGTGCGCCCGTAGCTCAAAGGATAGAGCGGCGGTCTCCTAAACCGCAGGCTGAGGGTTCGAATCCCGCCGGGCGCACCAAGGCTTCAGAGAGCCTCTTTTAAGATTTTCTCACTCTCTCTAAAACTCCTGAATCCGATGACTATAAATCCATTCTCAGAGAGGAATTTTTCAGGCCCAAACCAAGAATTACCAACTATATCCTTGAGAAAGGTATTTCTTTGCCAAAGCTAATCGTGCTCTAATTTCTATTTCTTCATAAGGGGAAAAAGCTAATCTCTCCAGAAAATAGATGGTAGCAGGAGCTTCTATTTCTTCTAAAGCTCTAATTATTTCTCGCTGAAGGGCAAGAGAAGTTTCTCTTGTGGCTATCTCAAGAAGAGGCAGAGCTTCTTCTCCCAAAATAGGTAATCTCCTTAAAATAAATAATTGGGCTCTTTCGCTACCAGAGAGGAGTGTCTCTCGAATCAAATACAAATTGCTTCTTAAATCTTCTTTACTGAGTGGAGGAATCTCTTCTTCCTGGAGATAAAGCTCTTCCCCAGAAGATGCCAACAAAGAAAAAATAATTTCAGCTCTCTCTCCTTGGGGAAGAAAACGTAAAAGAGATAAAGGTCTCCACTCCCTTTCTTTAAGTTTTTCTTTAAGAAGAGAGGTAAACGCAATATCTTCAATTTCACCCAAAGATTCAAAAATTTGTTCTTCCAACATAGGGTCTTTCTCTCCTATCTCGATTAGAAGATTCACTCCCCTTTCATATTGGGTTAAAACTCTTATCAGGCGAGAATCCAAGTCTTCTCCTTGTAAAACAAGATGGGGAATTTTTCCTTCTCCCCAGAGAATAGCTTGAGAGAGATTGCTAACTTTTTTATCCTGGTCATTGGACATTTTGTAAGCATAACTCATAATATTATTATCCCCTCTTTCCCATAGAGTGAAGAGGGCTATTTCCCGAAAGAAAGGGTTTTCCGAGTTTGTCATAGCTAATAAATAAGAAGATACGGAGAAATCGTAAAGAGAAAGCAATTCGTCCGCTTCCTCTTTTAATTCAGGAGGAAAATCTTCTTTCTCTACCAAGCGAAAAAAGAAAGGTAGAGATTCCCTTACCTTCCAATGGGCTAAAGCCCGCAGCGCCTCCCATTGTAAAACTACCTCTTCTTTTTCGTTACTTGAATTTCCTCCCTGTAAAATGGAAAAGAGAAAAGGAATCCAGTCATCTGTCTCTCCTAAAAGGCGGATTATTTCTACTCGTATGGCTACACTTGGCTCTCTCTGAAATAGAGAAATTAAGTACTCTCCTCGCTCTTTCCCCTCCATTTGTCGAGAAAGAAAGGAAAGAGCTGATTTACGAAGATAAAAGGGATATTCCCTATTTTCTACTATTTTTCTTATTTCACCAGTAAGCTCGCGATGATCTAAGAAAAGAGGAGTATCTTCAATTAAAAGATAAGTGATATCTTCTCTCCCCTCTTTCCAGAGACTGTGTAACTCCCGAATTAAAGAGGGATAAGAAAGCAATTCTTCTCCTTGTACTATTTCTATTCCTATAAAGAGAAAGAACATAATTATCACTGTTAGTAGATACGCTCTCGAGCTCCTCAGGTGTAGATTTTCAAGTTTTTCAGCTTCTTCTAATAGTGGAAAAGCTGAAGTTTCTTTAAAAATCATTATTTTCACTTCCCTTGCATCCGCAGGAACGACGGATGATAATTTCTACTTTTAAGACTACCTCTCTTTTTTCCCGAATTTCCTTTTTTTCAATTCTTTCTAAAAGAAATTGGGTAGCTAAGCTTCCCATAGTATAGGCAGGTTGCTTGGCTACAGTGAGAAAGGGGTAAAGGAGAGAGGTGGTTTCTAAATCATCAAAGGTAACTAAAGCTAAATCTTCAGGAATTTTAATCCCTCTTTCTCTTGCTGCTCTAACGATACCGATAGCTATAAAATTGTTTCCGGCAAATACTGCCCGAGGTAACTTTTTCTTTTCACTGAAAAACCGAGTAGCTATTTGATAACCAAAATCTTCCTTGTAAGAGCCAACCATGATCCATTCTGGCTTCACCGGGATTCCTGCTTCCTGCAAAGCTCTCTGGTATCCGGCTACCCTATCTTTGCTGGTAGAGATAGTTATAGGACCAGTAATCATAGCTATTTCCCGAAGATTATGAACTTCTATTAAGTGCCGGGTCAGTTCATAGGCTCCTTCTTTACTATCTCCCATTACCAAATCTCCGTCAAAACCTTCTATTTTTCTGTCCACCAGAACTACAGAAACTTCTTTTCCTTTTAATTTTCGTAAAGTATCCCCATTGCTGCAGCTGGCTATCACCAACCCGTCTACTCTTCTTCTTAACATTAAATCTACATATTCTTTCTCTTTAGCTGGGTTTTCATCAGTATTACAAAAAATAGTATTAAATCCCTGACTAGAAGCTTTATCTTCCACTCCCCGAGCTAAAGTGGTAAAAAAGGGGTTAGTTACATCAGAGATAATAAGGGCAATAGTAAAGGTCTGCTTCTTTTTTAAGCTCCGTGCTAAGTAGTTGGGAGAATAGTTGAGTTCTTCAGCTATCTCCAAAATTTTCTTTCTGGTTTCGTCTTTTACCTGACTTTTCTGGTTTAAAGCTCTAGATACTGTGGCTGGTGATACTCCAGCCAGCTTAGCTATATCGTATATAGTAGCCATTCTACCTCCTAGTAGAATTACTGAGGAACTTTTTAATTTTCAGCAATTTTTCCATATTATCTTTTAATTTTAATTCTACACCGTAAGTGTTATTTTTGCTTTTTATATAGGTAAAGGATATCTTCCTTTTTCTTTCAGCAAGTTTATTAATTTATCGTAAATCAAAGGGTCAATATTACTGGCTACTGAGTGGTCTGAGGCGGGCATATATCCCTCTCCTCGAGCAGCCTGCAATTTATAAAGGGCCTCTTTTTCTATTTCTTCCCAGGTTCCATAACCCAGGAGACGAGTGTCAATTCCACCCCAAAAAGAAAGACGATCGCCGAACTTTTTCTTTAGCTCTGCCGGGTCCATGCCGGCTTTAGCCTCTAAGGGGTTATAAACATTTATTTCTGCCTCTATCAAATTTTCCATTATTTCTAAACTTCTGCCACATCCATGATAGACAATTATCAAACCTTTTTCATGTAGAAAATCGTAAATCCTCTTTACACAGGGAAAGTAAATATCCTGCCACAGACGAGGAGAAAAAAACATCCCTTTATCATAAGCTACGTCTCCCCAAACAACCATTCCCACAGGCTTAGCCAGTTCAATCTGGCGCTCAGCAATTCCTAACATGAAGTCAGTGCGTCTCACGGCAAATTCTTTTACTTTGCCAGGAGAAAGAGCTAAATCAAGTAACAACCCTTCGGTTCCCCGAATGCGCCCATAGTCTCATGAGGCTCACATATGGAGCCAAAAATACAGAATTTATTCTTATTATTCTCTATAGCTTCAGCATAACTTTCTATGGTTCCAAAACTATCTCCACAATTAATGATGCCACAGCATTTCTCAAAGTAGCGGCGGTCATCTCGAGGGTCATCAAAGGTAAAATTGGCAAACTCATCAGCACTTTTCACTTCAAAATCTAAAAACATAGGCATTGGAGCAGCAAATAACTTTTTTACAGTGCACCCAAAACCACTTTTAAAAACCACGTATTCTGGGGTTTCTTCAATAATTTGACAACTCTCCACCTTAGGATCCATATTGGGAGAAATGACTTTTATATCTAAATCATAATATTCATAAATATCAGTGTCAGAAGGGAGGTTAAATTTTTCTCGCCATCTATTTAAAAATTCGGTCCAGTAAAAATCACCTAAAGGCACTCGATCTGGTTCTTTTCTATCCCGGAGAGCAGTTATTCCTCGCTCAATTTTCTTATCTACTTTTTCCGCCTTTTTTCACTCCTTTACAAATATTCACTAATAGCCAACTCTTCTAATTTCCCTCTCTCAGGGAATCCATTATCTATATTCCATCCAGCAAAAGAATAGAAAAGTTCTATAGCTTCTTTCAAATCCTGAGGATTAATGCGCAAACTCCGGCGAGGACCACTCTTTACCGGCTCAAAAAATCTCTCTGGCAACCAATCTTCCTTTTTTTCTATTCCTTCCTGGAGATTAAACAATCGTTCCAGCTGCATTCTCGTCTCCCCTATTTTCATCAATCGGAAAAGGCTCATTTCCCAGCCGGTTATAGCCTGTATTAAGGGAGAAATCAGAGAAAAAGGTAAAAATCGGCAGGGAGCAAAAGCAAATATACAAAGTCCCAAAGCATCCATAAAACTAAAAAACTGATCGAGGTAATAGAACATTCGCACTTTTTTAGCTTCCAGAGAAGGAGCGGGCAATCTCTCTAAAAATCCTAAAGCCTGAATATTGTCCAAAAAAAGTTGAGGAGCATTTTCATCAAAGTCAGTATCGTGTTCTACTACAAAAGTATCAGGTCCTGAGGGAGACACGGCATAACCCAGACCTAGCATTTGTTTTACTCTTGGCTCATGAAGAAGAAATTCCTTTCCTTTTGCTTCTAAAGCAAAAGGAAAGGTTTCTTTCCCTAGAATATTGCTCAGGTGTTTAACTCCTTTTCTCACTTCCTTACAAGATAAACAAACTGAACAACCCCCGTAACCGATTTCTATAATAATATTTCATTGTTATTTTGTCAATCCGGTTTTAAACTATGGAAAATATCTTTTTACAGCGTAGATAAAAAGAAAAAACGAAGAAAATGTTTCGATATAATTTGTTTTTTTGGTGTTTTAGTATTTTAACAGGTTTTGTAGAATACTATAAAATAGTAACGTAGCAGCAATATTTATATAGTTAGCCGCAAAATTTAAAAGCAAATTAGATAAAACTATAAGAGGCAGCACTCCCTTATTGACCCCCCAAAAGAAAAAACAAAAACTACTGGTGAGAAAAGCTCTACCAGTATGCTGAAGATAAAACACTCCAGTATAGCGACCTTGAGTTTTTGACTTCTGACGTAATATAATCTACTTTTTTTAAACTTTCAGCAGCTTAATCAGTTTTGCGGGATACTATAATTGCTACGACTTAAAATAAAAATAAGAGTTTTGACTCAGAAGAAAGGGTTTCATTGCAGAATTTCATAAAATGAAGTAAAATCAATTCGCAATCGATTTCTTATTATAAGATAATATAAAAGGAGGATTTTTAATGGCTAAAGTTGGTGTTATTACTTTTTCCGATGGAAGACCCCATGTTCACCAAGAACTTCTTTCTATGAATCTTCAATTTCAGAATAATTTAGTTA
>DAOSVE010000067.1:0-9737 GCA_035593465.1 Candidatus Atribacteria bacterium
CTCTGAGAACTTTAATACCTACCAGGGGGATACCATCTTCCTTCCGTGTTCCACAGGTTTCTGGATAGTGGCTCTGGAAGCAGATGGAGATAAAGACATCTGGGATGCAGACCTCCGGGGTATGCCTCTGGGTCTCGTGGTGGGAGGAGAACATGAAGGGATTAGAAAAGTAGTGTGTTCTTTATGCGATATGGTTTTGAGGGTACCATCAAGGGGGGTAATAAATTCTCTCAATGTGGCAGTAGCTTTAGGGATTGGAATTTATGAAGTTATGAGACAGAGGAGCACTAATTAATGGATAAAGGACAGATTATAGAAGGGAAAGTGGTTGATTTTGCTCTTCCTGAAGGACAGGGGGTTTTAAAAGAAGGGGGCTGGGTGATATTTGTTCCCGGAGTTTTAATCGATGAAGTGTGCCGGGTAAAAATTACCAAACTGAAGAGGAATTACGCTCTGGGAGAAGCGATAGAAATTTTAGAGCCTTCTCCTTCCCGAATGGAGCCATTATGTCCTCATTTTGGAGAAGGATGCGGAGGGTGCCGGTTTCAATTTATGGCTTATGAGGAGCAAATTAAAGTAAAAGAGAGAAATGCTCGGCAGACTCTGGAAAAAGTAGGAGGCATTTCCTGGGAAGAAGTGGATTATGAAGGTTTTACCCCTTCTCTCTCCCCTTGGGAATATAGAAATAAGATGGAATTTAATTTTGGAGAAAAAGAAGGGGAGCTGGTTCTGGGTTTAAGACCCCGAGGGCGATATTGGGACTTGATAGACCTGAAAACCTGTTATTTGATGAAAAAAGACTTGACGCAGGCTCTTTTACAGTTATTTAGAGATTATGGGAAAAGCTCCTCTCTTTCAGGATATGACCCCCGGAAAAAGGAGGGGGTGTTGAGAAACTTGCTGGTACGCTACTCCTCTTCTCAAGAACTTCTTGTTGGTCTTTCTACTACTGGTATTGACCTTCCCCGAGAAGAAGATTTGGTAGGAGAATTACGGAAAAACTTTCCCTTTCTTGAAGGTCTTATACACATAATTAATAACTCACCAGCCAGTGCTTTAATTTTTGAAGATAAAAGGATTCTATGGGGCAAAGACCATTTTTTTGAACGAGTAGGAACAATTAATTATAAAGTTTCCCTGGAGAGTTTTTTCCAGGTAAACAGATTTCTTTCTCTAGCTCTTTATGAAAAGGCCGCTCGTTATGCTTCCCTAAATGGGGGAGAAACAGTTTTAGACCTTTATTGTGGAAGTGGGGGAGTAGGGCTTTTTGTGGCTGATTCTGCTCAGCAGGTAGTGGGAGTGGAAGAAAATCCTCAAGCAGTAGAAGATGCTAAATTTAATGCCTGGTTAAACGGGCGGAGTAATTTTACTTGTGTCCCTGGTCGGGTAGATAAGGTTCTCCCTCTTTTTTCCAACGTAGGAGTGGATGTAGTCATAATAGACCCCCCTCGAGCGGGTCTGGATAAGAAAGTGGTAAGAAGAGTTTCTTCTCTTTCTCCTCAGCGCCTGGTTTATATTTCTTGTAATATCAGTACTTTAGCTCGTGACTTATTGCTTTTTAAAGAGCAGGGGTATCACCTGGGGAAAATTTCCTTTTTAGACCTTTTTCCCCAAACTCCCTATTTTGAGTCAGTAGCTCTTTTGAAGAAAGGATAAACTTACCTTTGCCTCTCTCCCTTTTCTATCGTCATAGGGGTTATGAGAAAAAGTTTACACCGAAAGATTAAAAAGCAAAAACAGATTTATATCAACTTATATACTGTTTCTTTAGCTGTGATTATTTTTCAGTAAAGCCCATACTTTTCAGCCATGCAGACACTTGTGCTTCTGCATCCCTTCCTCCACTTCCATAAATGGCAAAAACAGGTAGCACCGTTGATTGAGGACACAACTTTGCAATGTCTTTTTCAATCCGTCCTCTCCCTCCTCCACCATGGGTGCAAAAGGGGATGATAGTTTTTCCCGATAAATCGGTTTCTTCCAGGAAAGTAGCAACTGGTGGAGCAATTGTGCTCCACCAGTTGGGAGAACCCACAAAAATCGTATCATATGCTTCAATGTGCTCGATTTTAGTTTTTAGCGGGGGTCGGAAACCGGCCTGAATTTCCTTTTTGGCCTGTTCCACAGTGGCATTGTATGAAGCAGGATAGGGAACCTCGGGCTGGATTTCATGCACAGTTCCACCCACTTTTTGATGAATCAATTGAGCAAGTTTTCGGGTATTCCCGGAGCGGGAATAATAGGCGATAAGAATATTTTCTTTCATACAAATCTTCCTTTCTAAATTTATTTTCCGGTCAGTTTTTCCAGTTCTTCCGGGTAGCGTTCTCCGGCAATTTTAATTTTTGAAAGCGCCTCGTTGATTTCGGCTAATTCCTGGGCTGATAAATCTATATCTTGAGCTCCCAGATTTTCTTTCAGGCGTTCCAGCTTTTTGGTCCCGGGAATAGGAACAATCCAGGGTTTTTGGGCAAGCACCCATGCCAGTGCGATTTGAGCCGGTGTAGCATTTTTCTTTGCTGCTATATCCTTTATCAGTTCGAGTAAAGCCTGGTTTGCCTCGAGATTTTCTGGTTTAAAACGGGGAACTGAACTGCGAAAATCGGTACTGTCAAACCTGGTATCTTTATTGAACCGGCCAGTTAAGAAACCCTTACCCAGGGGACTGAAAGCAACGAAACCGACTCCCAGTTCTTCAAGAGCAGGAAATAATTCTTCTTCTGGCTTTCTGTACCACATAGAATACTCACTTTGAATAGCGGTAAGTGGTAGAACTGCATGAGCGCGACGAACGGTCTGGACGCCGGCTTCAGAAAGTCCCCAGTACAGAACCTTACCTTCTTTCATCAATTGTCCCACTGTTTCAGCTACTTCTTCGATGGGTACATTTGGGTCTACACGATGTTGATACAACAAATCGATATGGTCAGTTCTCAAACGTTTCAAAGACCCTTCCACTGCCTTTCTGATGGTCTCCGGACGACTATCCAATCCGACCGATTTCCCGTTTTGAATGTGGAAGCCGAATTTGGTAGCAATTACTACTTTGTCCCGGTAAGGCTCCAGAGCTTCACCCACTAGCTCTTCGTTAGTGTAAGGACCATAAACCTCGGCAGTATCAAAAAAAGTTACCCCCAGCTCAACGGCAGAGCGGAGCAGAGAAATCATTTCCCCTTTTTCAGGAAACGGTGGATAGCTCTGGCTCATACCCATGCATCCTAGACCAATTGCTGAGACTTCAAGACCACTATTTCCCAGCTTACGTTTTTTCATGGTAAATCACCTCCTGATATTTCCAAGTTTATAAACTTGCTTTGGCAGCCTATAGTCATTCTACAGTTTAAAGTTAACTCCATGTCAAGAGCTTTTAAAATTTTACCCTTGACATAGAGTTAACTCTAAGTGATAGGATGCTTAAAAAGTTAGCATTGTGTGTAAATCACAGGAAGGATGATTATATGATATATAAACAGTTTCAAAACCTTAGTGTCTCACACCTGGGTATGGGTGCTATGCGTCTACCCACAACTGATCCGCATGGGTCAATCGATGAGGAAAAAGCAAGGAGTGTTATCGAATATGCTTATGAGCATGGAGTAAATTATTTCGATACTGCTTATCGCTACCATAAGGGTGAATCGGAGAGATTCGTCGGGAAGGTACTGAGCCAGTATCCTCGCGAAAGCTGGTATCTGGCCACAAAAATGCCGGGACATATGATGCGATACAGGAATGGAAGACTGGAATTTACAGGATATTTGAGCGGACAGTCACCGAAATCCCCGGCCCAAATTTTTGAGGAGCAGCTCGAAAAATGTGGTGTGGATTATTTTGACTTCTATTTGCTACACAATGTCTGTGAAACTTCTTTTGACTTCTATACCGATGAGGAAGTGGGTGTTGTGGAATATTTGCTGGAGCAAAGGAAAGCTGGCCGTATCCGTCATCTGGGTTTCTCCTCCCACGGCCGGCCTGAAACTATAGATAAATTTTTGAACTGGAAAAATTGTTTCGAGTTCGTTCAGATTCAACTCAATTATCTGGATTGGGTTCTTCAAGACGCAAAGCAAAAATATGAGGTCATTACAGACCATGGTATTCCTGTATTCGCTATGGAGCCATGCCGTGGTGGAAGGTTAGCCTCCCTTAACGAGAAGGCTGATGCGATGCTCAAGAAAGCCCGACCCCATGATTCTATTGCATCCTGGGCTTTTCGTTTCCTGCAATCCTTGCCCAATGTAGGAGTTGTACTCAGTGGTATGACAACAATGGATCAGGTGGTGGAAAATGTGCGACTCTTCTCTTATCCAGACCCTGTAACGGAGGAAGAAGAGAAACTACTCCAGCAGGTAATCGCCACCATGGTAAATCTCGTTCCCTGTACTGCATGTCGTTACTGTTGTGACGTCTGTCCTCAGGAACTGGATATCCCGAAATTAATTTCCATGTATAATGAGGCAAGTTTTGAGCCTTCATCTACGATTAACTTTACTCTTGGTGCTATGAAAGATTCGGAACTCCCATCAGCTTGTATTGCCTGTGAAAGCTGTAAAAATCTATGTCCGCAGGAAATTGATGTTCCCAGGATTATGAAAGAGTTTAATGAAATCATTAAAAATATTTCTAAGATATAACCTCTACCAGCTTTTTCGTCCATTGCAAGCTATTAACGGGCATGAATTGCTAATTAGAAAGGGGTGATAAAAATGGCGCAAGCACCACTGGGAAAGACTGGATTATATATGGAGCAGAATGGTTTTGGAGCTTTCATCAGATATAGTTAGTCACAAAATTTGTAGCAATGTTTCTCTCCTGATTTCTTGCTCATCTTTTGTGTCAGGGTCTGACCATATTCACATGTTATAATAATGTTATCTTACATAAATAGGAGGCTGACGTTGTGAATAGAGACATTGATAAGATAATTTCTCAGATGACGCTTGAGGAAAAGGCGGGTTTATGTTCGGGGTTTGATGCCTGGCATACCAAGCCCGTAGAAAGGCTTAATATTCCCTCCATCATGATGAGCGATGGCCCACATGGACTTAGGAAACAGGCTACCGAGTCAGACCATCTGGGCTTACATCAAAGTGTGCCCGCCATATGTTTTCCATCAGGGGCAGGGCTTGCCTGCTCATGGGATAGAGATTTATTGAAAGAAGTAGGAGCGGCTCTGGCTGAAGAATGCCAGGCTGAAGGTGTTTCCATTATTCTCGGGCCTGCAGCTAATATAAAGCGCTCGCCTCTTTGTGGCAGAAATTTTGAGTATTTTTCTGAAGACCCGTATTTATCGTCTCAAATGGCGGCCAGTCATATAAGAGGTGTGCAGAGTGGGGGAGTGGGTACATCACTCAAGCATTTTGTTGCCAACAACCAGGAACACAGAAGGATGTCGGTTGATGCGATTATAGATGAACGGACGCTGCGGGAGATATATTTGGCGAGCTTTGAGGCTGCTGTTAAAGAAGCCCGGCCCTGGACAGTTATGTGTGCCTATAATAAAGTCAACGGTACATATTGTTCCCAGAACAGGTATCTCCTTACAGATATACTGAGAGAGGAGTGGGGATTTGACGGATTTGTAGTGTCTGATTGGGGGGCGGTGGATGAACGGGTGGAGGGCCTGATAGCAGGGCTGGAGCTGGAGATGCCATCCAGTGGTGGTATAAGAGATAAGAAGATAGTGGAAGCTGTAAAAAATGGAAAACTGTCCGAAGAAGTACTTGATAAGGCAGTGAAAAGACTTCTTAGCATTATATTCAAAGCCGTGGACAATAAGAAGGAAAGCGTATCGTATGATAAAAAAGCCCATCATGCTCTCGCCCGGAAAGTGGCGGAACAATGCATGGTACTTCTCAAGAATGACGATAATATACTGCCATTGAAAGAGAGCGGCACAATAGCTGTTATAGGTGCATTTGCTAAACATCCGAGATATCAGGGTGGAGGAAGCTCTCATGTAAATCCGACCGAGATAGATGCACCTTATGAGAAAATAAAAGAAATGTCAAAAGATATAAAGCTTCTATATGCAGATGGATATAAGCTGGATAGTGACGAGGTAGACGAAACATTACTTAGTGAGGCAAAATCAATTGCCAAACAAGCTGATGTGGCCATTATATTTGCTGGTTTACCGGAGCGTTATGAATCAGAAGGTTACGATAGATTGCATATGCAGATGCCGGATAATCATAATAGACTTATAGAGGCTGTGTCAGCTGTGCAGAGCAATACTATTGTAGTACTGAGTAACGGTGCGCCTGTGGAAATGCCCTGGATTAGCAGTGTAAAAGGCTTGATAGAAGCTTATCTGGGAGGCCAGGCGTTTGGTGGGGCAATAGCGAATGTGCTTTTCGGGCGTGCTAATCCCTGTGGTAAACTGGCTGAGACCTTCCCTGAAACATTACCTCATAACCCTTCGTACCTGAATTTTCCAGGCGAAGATGACAGGGTGGAATACAGGGAAGGTTTGTTTGTGGGTTACAGGTATTATGATGCTAAAAAAATAGAGCCACTATTTCCTTTTGGCTACGGCTTGAGCTATACCACTTTTGAATACACAGACATCTCAGTAGACAAAAAAGAGATTAACGATACAGATACAGTTACAGTGAAGGCCAAAGTGAAGAATACAGGAAAAGTCACCGGTAAGGAAATAGTACAGCTTTATGTTAGAGATATAGAACACAGCGTTATAAGGCCGGAAAAAGAGCTTAAAGAATTCTGTAAAGTGGAACTCGCTCCCGGGCAGGAGGAGACCGTTGAGTTTGTGCTGGATAAAAGGGCTTTTGCTTATTACAATGCCGATATTAAAGATTGGCATGTAGAAAGTGGAGATTTTGAAATACTGATAGGCAGTTCCTCTAAGGATATAGCATTAAGAGAAACGATAAAAGTGAATTCCACTGTACGGATAAAGAAACAGTTTACCAGGAATTCGCTTTTAGGTGATATAATGGCTGACCCGGCTGCTTTTCAGGTAATGAAAGAATTAGCCGCGCAGTTGAATATACCGCTGGGTGCTGGAGATAAGAAATCAGATGAAATAATGTTGGCCATGTTAAAATATACACCGCTTAGAGCGTTGATAGCGTTTTCTGGGGGTGCATTTACTGAAGATATGATGAACATGCTGATTAATAAATTAAACGAGATTGGTTAATTTTTGAGTAGCTCATTCTCTGGAAGTTAAAGGAGATATTGTTGATAATCTGATAAATCGCCGGATATGTTGCTCCATATTATTGGCTGTAAACTGCACTATTTCGGTAAATAGCTGATAGGGGCTCCATACCCGGCATCTCAAGCCATCACTAACTCTCCATAGAGGAATAATTTTAATACCCGATTAAACCAGAAGATTGAACGCTAATTTTAATTTGAAAATAAGTTAAATTTTTTTATATAAAAACTTGACTTATAGTTAACTCCAGGACTTATACTGGAAATGGTTGCAGCCATCTTGCATTTTTAGAATTATAAAACTGTGATTGGCTGTACTGAATCTATAGAAAGTGAAGATTTATTAGATGAAATATGTAAAGTCTGGAAACACTGGCCTGGCTTTGTCCTGGCTCTTGGGTTCTGGTTTTTGTGTACCACAGCGGGAATTGTACCGTGGTTGTTGAACAAGGGATACAGTCGTTCCCATTATAAAAAGAGCTCTTGATTCAGGTATCAATTTTTTCGATGCGGCGAATGTGTATTCAGATGGAACCGGCAGAAATCGTCATTGCTACAGTTTCTGCTGGTGTGTTTGTTATATAGTGGAGTGGAAACTATAATATTGTAGGGAGGAAAAGACATGAAGATTTCAGAAGTAAGCGAAAAATTTGGTATTTCAGCGGATACACTTCGTTATTATGAGCGCATTGGGTTGCTCCCGCCTGCGAACCGGGATGGGAAGGGAATAAGAGATTATACAGAGGAAGATTGTGAATGGATTAGTTTCATTAAATGCATGCGGGCAGCTGGCCTTTCTATCAAAACATTGATTGAGTACGTAACTATGTTTCAGGAAGGAGATTCGACAATTAGGGAGAGGAAAAATCTTTTAATAGAACAGCGCAAACAGCTTGCTGAAAGAATTGAAGAAATGAAACAGACCCTGGAACGCCTGGATAAAAAAATTGAAAGGTATGAAGACAGGCTTGTAAAATATGAAGAAAGATTAAGGTCTTTCTCTGACTTGGTTGCTTCTGGTGAAGGAGTATTTAGTGATTAGAGAGAAACATTCAATATCACGAAAGTAGTAAGCAATGTGCTTTTGATTTAATCAGCTTGGTTTTTGTTGTCCGGAACCAGTTGACACTATTATCGGTTTTTATTAACTGGAGTTGAATTTTAATTTTCTCTGAATTTCTTCGATTTTCCTGCATTTTTCGCCTTGACTCGACAAAAACCGGAGGATAGTTTAAGCTGTATCTGGAACATTGTTTTGTTGCTCTGAGCTGATTTTACCGTATAAGTGCTTTGTCCAGAAAAGTAGGTAGTATCCATCTTTATTTAGCTTTTCTATCGGCTACCTGGGAGTAAGGCAGGGTTTGAGGTAAGCTTCTCCGGAAGAAGGGGTCAACTTTAAGTATAAAAGGATGAACGACCTTTAAACTCTTATACTCGGAATGTTATCGGCCGTGCTCTATTTGATAAAAAATAAGGGAGAAAAATTATATGAGGCAAATTCTATCGGTTTGTGGCTTGCTGGGCAATGAATGCCATTTTTTTGATACAAAATGCCAGGGTTGTTATGTGGTTGAAGGAAAGACTTTTTGGGCAAAGGAATCCTCTCCAGATACCATTCTGTCCTTTATACAAATGTGCAGTCATTGATTAACAATTATAATAGTTGTGGGCAGTGTTCTGAACTTCCCTGTAATAAATTTATTGACTTAAAAGATCCTGAGATTTCCGATGAACAACATTACAAATCTATCGATGAAAGAGCTTCAAGGTTAAAGGATAAGGAAGGCCAAATGAGAAAAAAACAATGGTATGAGACTCTTTTTGAAAACTATGCAGAAAAATACGATAAGGAGTGTTTTACTCAGGGAACGATGGGCGAATGCGATTTTCTTGAAAAAGAATTGAATTTCGACAAGTCACTCAAGTTATCAAGTCTCTCCGTCTTTTCTTTCTTGGATAATTTCTTATATCCTTTACTGGCCTCTCTTCGTGCCTGCATGGAAAGTCTCACTTATAGCCCCTCCCTTAAGAATATTCTCTCTTAAGGGAATAATAATTTAACTTTGATTTTTAGTTGAGGCAACTCGGTCTATTGATTAAAAAGGAATATAAGTGTAAAATACTGTAAGCTTAGTGGTGAGCGTAGTTCAACCGGTTAGAGCACTGGACTGTGGATCCAGGGGTTGGGGGTTCGAATCCCCTCGCTCACCCCAGAAGTGTATTTACTGCATCTGAGGCTCTTGTCTCCTCTCTCTAAAAGCTCCGAGTCCAGTAACTATAAATCCACTCCCAGAGAGAGGCGATTTTTTATGGGTGAGGTAGTAAAGCTTCCTCAACCTGAGGGCTGGGAAAATTTCTTAGAGCTATTCCTGTTTGAAAAAAAGCCGAAGGAAAATCCCCCGCACTATTTCTGATTATAAGTTCCATGTCTCAAATTTCTTTATAGTTAACCGCAAAATCCATTATAAAGACTATAAAGGGGTAAACCCCCTTATAACCCCCCAAAAGCAAAAGAAAAGAACAAAGACTTAAAAAGCAAATAAACAAAAACT
>DAOSVE010000068.1:0-8228 GCA_035593465.1 Candidatus Atribacteria bacterium
CCACTGAGGAAGATGCTTTTTCTTCCTCAGTAGTCTTTGTTCTTTTTATGTTTTCAATTTTTTATCTTACGCCGTAGGCTGCCCCTACTTGTGATGACAAAGTGGAGAAAAGGCCGTAATCTGTCGCAGTTAACTATAAAAGATGCGTTAAGGATGATAGGGCCAATAGAAAGATTTAGGTTTTTATACCCATCATTCAATAAAAACAGGCTGTCCCAAAGCTTTTTTCTCGTCCTCATCTCGAATTATTGCTACCCTTATATAGCCCTCATCTCCTTTAATAAAGTAGCTATCCTCTGTAACTCCTGAAATTACCTTGCTCTTTATTCCTCCTTTTGTAATCCACTCGATTGTAGACTTTGCACTAGTGCACGCCACAATCCTATCAGGATAAACCTTAACTGAAAGGTCAGGCCCTTCAGTAGAATAAAAATTACCATTCCGTAAGGCGGTAATGATATTATCTTCACTTAAATAAGGAGCTGCTACTACTATCCACGCTTGATTTATGCCTCGGGTTATTGAATGACAATCGTCTCCAGCTGTTCCCCAGATTTGATATCCCCGGGTTAATAAAGCATCCCATTTATTTTCTGAGTTAGTTCTCCATCTCCTAGGATTAATCACCTCTATTCCCCGGGCTCTAGGTACGGATAATAACTCCTTCAAAGACCAACCGTTGGAAAATGACCACCGATTAGGATGAGCATAAATTGCTATCCCCTTTTCTTGAATATAATCAATAACTTTGTCTGGGTGAATTTCATCAGTTTGGCTTTTTACTCCTATTCCTAAAATATGTCCTGAGAAAGAAGATTCTTCTACTCCAGAAATAAATAAAATCCCCGGAACTTCGGGGTCTTTTGTTACTGAATCGTGGTCGGTGATGGCCACGAACTGGTATCCCAGGGACCTGTATGCTTCCACTATCTCTTGGGGAGCATTGTTCCCATCTGATGCCTGAGTGTGACAGTGGATTTGACCTTTAAATCGAAAATCTTCTTCTGAATAGGGAGAATAAATAGTAAATTGGTCAGAATAAATCACTTGGAGAGTAGGCATATTATTACAGAAAGATGAATTTTCAGAAGCGGAAATATAATTAACCTGGAATTTCAGCCTGTATATAGATAAAGTGCAAAAGGAGATTAAAACAATTACTGCTAAAATCCAACTCTTTTTGATCAACTAAATCTCCCTCTTTTATAAAATGGTGAAGTTTTTAATTATAGTCCATAGTTCATCTTAATAATACTCAAAATGAATTTAATTTCTTAGTTATATTGTTCAGGCCAGGATTTCCTATTACCGAGAAGATAAACAATCTTCTCCCATACGGAAAGTTTTACGAGTATGATACAATGATGAAAACTAAAATAGAAATTGGGGAGCTCGCAAAGAGCTGAGAGGAGAGTGTGGCTCTCGACCCATTGAACCTGATCTGGTTAATACCAGCGGAGGGATAGAAATAATAAAAAGCTACCTACTGGCTGGTAGGTAGCTTTTTTTAATAGGGGAGAAAACGAAGGTGGTGAATAGAGCAGCTAAAATTTCTTTTCGAAAGATGGTTTATGTTGCTATTTTTTGTGCTTTAGCGGTTGTTTCTTCCGGTGTTAGTTTCCCCATTGGCCCGACTAAAGTTTTTCCCTTTCCACACGCAATAAACGTGGTAGCCGGGATTATGATTGGTCCTTGGTATGGAGGGTTAGCTGCTTTTTTGGTAAGTAGTATCTCTGGATGTATTATCGGCCTTTTATTTGTTCGGGTTTTTGAGAAAAGCTATACCTGTTGATACCTGGGAGGAGATAGGAGGATAGCGATGTCAGAAGATATCCAACCTGTTCCTTCACAGAAGAGAAATTTATCGGGAATGGATTTTTTTCTCCTGTGGATGGGAGCAGCTATTGCTATATCTGAAGTGTGGGCAGGAGGAATGTTAGCTCCTTTAGGCTTCATCGGAGGGCTGGGAGCTATTATCTTGGGTCACATAATTGGCAACACTCCTCTGGCTTTAGGAGGAGTGTTGGGTAGCGACTTGGGAGTTCCAGCTATGGTTTCAGTGAGAGTAGCTTTTGGGAAGTGGGGCTCTTATCTGGCCTCAATTTTGAATATCATTCAATTAGTGGGCTGGACGGCGATTATGATAATCATCTGCGCTCAATCAGTGGATAACATCACCCAGATTTTGGCAGGATACACCAATATCAAGCTCTGGATGCTTATCGCCGGATTGGTGAGCACTTTTTGGGCTTTGGTAGGAACTCCTCTTTGGAAATGGATGCAGAGAATGGGAGTTTTTTCTTTAGCTATTTTGTGTCTGTTTATGACTTACAGTGTTTTACGTAATGTATCTTTAGTTGAGCTTCTAAGTTGGAAGGGAGACAGTTCTCTTCCCTGGGGAGCAGGTTTGGATCTGGTGATAGCTATGCCCATTTCTTGGCTTCCTTTGGTTTCAGACTACTCTCGTTTTGCTCGAGAGAGCCGTTCTGCTTTTCGGGGAACCTGGTGGGGATATTTTTTAGCCAGTTCCTGGATGTATACTCTGGGATTATTTTTGGCTCTCTCTACTGGTCAGGCTAACCCGATACCGATAATGTTGGCCCTAAATTGGGGAATCATTGCTCTCGTAATTGTTTTTTTCTCCACTTTTACCACTACCTTTCTGGATATTTACTCTGGAGCGGTATCTTTTTTGAATCTTTTTCCTCGTTTTCAGGAGAAACTAATTACTCTTTTCTTCGGATTAGGAGGCACGATTTTAGCTTTAGTTTTTCCTATGGATAGATACGAAAGTTTTCTTTATCTCATCGGAGGAATTTTTATCCCTCTTTTTGGGGTGGTAATTTTTGATTACTTCCTTTACCGCCGCAGACGTATGGATATAAAAGAACTGTATGAAGGGAAAACTCTCGATAGAGGAGCTCTTCTCTCCTGGGTAGGAGGATTAATGGTGTATTTTGTTTTTCTTTATTTTTTGCCTCACTGGGGTGCTTCTCTACCCAGTTTTTTTGCCTCAGGTTTAATTTATTTAGGGACAAGGAGGAAATCCAATGACTTATGAAGAAAAATGCATCCTTGTTTTTAAAAAAATAAAAGAGGAAAAACCTCTGGTTCATCATATCACTAATTTGGTGGTTATTAATGACAATGCTAATACTATGTTAGCCATAGGAGCGCTGCCGGTTATGAGTTACGCCCGGGAGGAAGTAGAAGAAATGGTAGCTTTATCTCAAGCTCTGGTTTTGAATATCGGAACTCTAACCCCAGAGGTGATAGAAAGTGCGATTTTAGCAGGTAAAAAAGCTAATGAGTTAGATATCCCGGTGGTTTTAGACCCGGTGGGAGCAGGGGCTACTCAATTCCGTACCGAAAGTGCTTGGAGGATTTTGCAAGAAGTTAAAGTCTCCATTTTGCGGGGAAATCAGGGAGAAATAGGGAATCTACTGGGAATAAAAGCTAAAGTTAGAGGCGTGGAAGGAGATACGGTAGATATAGATATGAGTAGTTTAGCGCAGGAAGCCAGCCAGAAATTCCAGACTGTTACGGCCATAACTGGAAAAGTTGACGTGGTAAGTGATGGAAAAAGAGTGGTGAAGATAAAAAATGGAGACCTTCTCCTCACCAAAGTTACCGGGACTGGCTGTATGGCTACCTCTCTTTGTGCTGCTTGTGCGGCAGTCGAGAAAGACTACCTATGGGCAGCATCTTCGGCTTTAGGCTTTTTGGGAGTTTGTGGAGAAATTGCTGCTCGTCACTCTTTAGGTCCGGGTAGTTTTCGAGTTTCTCTTTTTGATACCTTTTATGGTATAAAGGAAGAAGAGTTCAAAGCGTTACTTTCTTTGGAGGTGAAAGATTGAAATTCTTAGATTTATCTCTCTATGTGATTACTGATAGAAAAATTCAAAAGAAAAGTAGCGAGGAAGTAATAGAGGAAGCCGCAGATGCCGGAGCTTCGGTTATTCAGCTGCGAGAAAAAGACCTTTCTACTCGTCTGGGGGTAGAAGAAGCCCAAAAAGCGAGAGAAGTTACTCGCCGCAAGGGAATTCCTTTCATCATCAATGACCGTATAGATATTGCTTTAGCAGTAGATGCTGATGGAGTGCACTTAGGAGAAGAAGATCTGCCTTTGGTTTTAGCTCGAAAAATTGCTCCTTCTCTTATAATTGGCTATTCAGTTTCTACGGTAGAAGAAGCCCGAAAAGCGGAAAAAGAAGGGGCGGATTATTTGGGAGCAGGAACGGTTTTTCCCACTTCTACTAAAAAAGATGCTGGGGAGCCCATTGGTTTAGAAAGATTGAAAGAAATTAAAAAAGCAGTGCATATACCGGTGGTGGCCATCGGAGGCATAAATCTCTCCAACTTAGAAGAAGTTTTAGCCACCGGTGTGGATGGAGTGGCAGTAGTATCGGCGATTGTAGGAGCCGAGTCAATCAGGGAAGCCACTCATTCTTTTCGACAAAAAATTGAGCTTTTTCGGAGAAAGCTATGAAACTTAAAGATTGGGGAGAATTTGGAATTATCAGTTATCTGAAAGACTTTTTTCCTGGCGGGGGGAAAAGAGTAGTTTTAGGAATTGAAGATGATTGTGCGGTGGTAAAAGGCCCTCGGGGTTTTTACTATCTTCTTACTTGTGATTCTCAGGTAGAAAATGTGCACTTTGTTTTCTCTCTTTTTCCTCCCTTCTCTTTGGGGAAAAGGGTTCTAGCAGTGAATTTGAGCGATATTGCTGCTATGGGAGGTAACCCCCTTTTTGCTCTTCTTTCCTGGGTGTTGAGGCCAAACATAGAAGCGGAGTGGCTGAAAGAGTTTGCCCGGGGAATCAAAGAAGAAGCAGAAACTTTCGGAGTAAATATAATAGGAGGGAATTTATCTCGCACTGCCAGTCAGATGGTTTTTGATTTAACTTTGGTGGGAGAGGTAGAAAATAATTGTCCTCTCCTTTTGCGCCGCAACTCCCGTCCTGGAGATTTAGTTTTAGTTACTGGGACATTGGGCGATTCCCGGGTAGGGCTGGAGATAGCTCTCCGGGGTAGCGAAGAGGAAAGAGAAAAATATTCTTTTCTTTTGGAACGTTTTTTTACTCCCTCTCCTCGCTTACGGGTAGGGAGGTTATTGCATAGTTTGAAAGAAAGAATAGCTGTAATCGATATCTCTGATGGGTTTTCTCAAGACCTCGGACATATTACGGAAGAAAGTAGAGTAGGGGCAGTGGTAGAGGTAGATAAATTGCCTATTTCTCCTGCTCTTCGAGAGTGGAGTAAAGAAAAAGGGAAAGATCCTTTTCTTTTTGCTCTTTCGGGAGGAGAAGATTTCGAGCTGATTTTTACCGTTCCTCGAGAACGGGGAGAAGAAATTAAACAATTTATAGAAAAAGAAAGTGGAGTTCCGGTAACTATTGTGGGAGAAATTGTCTTGCAAGGAGGAGTTTCTCTTAAAAGAGGGGGAAAGGAAGAGAAAGAAACCGCCTCAGGCTGGAATCATTTTCAATAAAGGAGAAAAACGATGAAAAGAGCATTAACTATAGCCGGTTCAGATTCGGGAGGAGGAGCAGGAATCCAGGCTGACCTCAAAACTTTCTGTGCTTTTGGGGTGTATGGTATGTCTTCCATCACCTCTATTACTGCTCAGAATACTAAAGGAGTGGAAGCCATTTTTGACTTACCTCCTTCTTTAGTAGCCAAACAAATAGAGTGTGTGGCCAGCGATATAGGTGTAGATGCGGCTAAAACTGGTATGCTTTCTAATTCTTCTATCATTGAAGTAGTGGCTCAAGAGATAAAAAAGTTTAATATAGAAAAATTGGTGGTAGACCCGGTGATGGTATCTAAAAGTGGAGCTTTGCTTCTCCAGCGAGATGCTGTAGATACGCTTGTGGGGGGACTTTTCCCTCTTTCTTTTTTGATTACTCCCAATCTTCCCGAAGCTTCCTTTTTAGTGGGGGAGGAGATAAAAAATGTTTCTGATATGGAGAGAGCCTGTGTATCCCTCAAGAAATGGGGGCCTCGCTATGTTCTCCTAAAAGGAGGACACCTCCCGGGAGAGGAGATAGTGGATATCCTTTTTGATGGGGAAAGATTCATTTCTTATCCTGCTCCCCGCGTTGCTACCAAAAACACTCACGGGACGGGTTGCACTTATTCAGCAGCTATATGTGCTCTTTTGGCTTTAGGATATCCGATTACTGAAGCAGTAAAAGTAGCTCGAGAGTATATGAGCGAGGTAATCGCTCACTCCTTAAACCTGGGTAAAGGATTTGGCCCGGTTAACCATTTAGCTCCTCTTTTCCTCAGAGGGGGTGTGAATCCAGAAGAAGGAGGAAAATACTGGTGAGAGAGCCCCGGATAGGGACTTCCGGTTGGTCTTACCCTCATTGGGAGGGAGTATTTTATCCTCCTCGTTTACCGCAAAAGAAGTGGCTTCCCTACTATTCCCAGTTTTTTGATACGGTGGAGATTAATTCCTCTTTTTATCACCTTCCTCGTGCTACTACTTTTTCTAAATGGAGAGACACCACTCCTTCAGAATTTATTTTTTCTGTGAAAGCCAGTCGCTACATCACCCATATAAAGAAAATGAAAGAAGTAGAAGAACCTCTAAACAAATTTTATGAGGTGGCAAGAGAGTTAGGAGATAAATTAGGCCCTCTTCTTTTTCAATTTCCCCCTCAACTTAAGTTTAATAGAGAAATTTTTTCCTCTTTTGTGGAACTTCTCTCTTCCGATTTTCGCTATGTTTTTGAGTTTCGCAATGAGAGTTTTTTTGCTGAAGAAGTTTATGAAATTCTTAAAGAAAAAGATATCTGTCTCTGTTTTTCTGACACTCCTTCTTTTCCTTATCAGGAAGTTGTAACTTCTTCTTTTATCTATCTTCGACTTCATGGGCACGGTAGTCTGTACACCGATTTTTACAGTGAAGAAGAACTGGAAGAGTGGGGAGCTAAAATTCGTTTCTGGCTCGGGGAGCGAGATGTTTATTGTTACTTCGATAATGATTATGAGGGCTTTGCCGTAAAAAACGCTCAGCGTCTCAGGGAAATTTTGTCTTGATAAGTGTAGAATTTTCACTTTTGTGAGATAATTTGAGGGGGTGAAGAATATGGAAAGAAAAAAACTGGGAAACACGGGTCTTTCTATTTCTCTTCTGGGATTAGGCGGTTTTCATTTAGTGGAGCTACCAGAGAAGGAAGCACTGCGGATTGTCAATTTATATTTAGACCAAGGGGGAAATTATTTAGAAACCGCCGAGAGCTACGGGTATGGCAACTCAGAAGAAAAAATAGGTAAAGTAGCTCAAATTCGGAGGAAGGATTTTATCCTAGCTACTAAATCCACGCAGAGGAGCAAAGAAGGCATAACCAAAGCTTTAGAGGGAAGTTTAAGGAGACTCAATACCAGTGAGGTAGATATATTTTTTGTTCATGGTTTAAACCGGTTTGAAGAACTGGATGAAATAGCCTCTTCGCAAGGGGCTTTAGAGGGAGTAGAAAAAGCTAAAAAAGAAGGGAAAATCCGTTTTGTAGCTTTTTCCAATCATGTTACCCCTGAAGTAGCACTCAATGCTCTTTCTCTTTACCCCTTTGACCTTTTAATGATTCCCTTAAATTATTTTGACCGGCTCAATTTTCCCGGCTGGGAGAAAGACGTTTTACCTCAAGCTCGGAAAAAGGGGATGGGGGTTCTAGCTATGAAAGCTCTGGCTGATGGTTTCTTATGGCAGAATGAGCGGCAGGCTATAAGATATACCTTGAGTCTCGGAGTAGATAGTTTAGTTATGGGAGCTAACACGGAGGAGTATCTAAAAAGAGATATAGAAATGGTGGAGAATTTTGTTCCTTTTACCCCGGAAGAAATGGAAAAAATTCGAGAGGAAGCTCCGGAATTAGGTAACTATGTTTGTAGGCAGTGTGATAAATGTCTACCCTGTCCCTTAGGTATCGATATTCCTGGAATTTTTCTTCTGGAAGGACAATATGACCGACAGATGCAAGATGGCGTAATTCGCGACCCTGCTCAATATGCTCTGCGAGACCGTCTCCGCTTCTGGCTGGGAAATCAGGATTACGCCCAAAAAGCGTATCAGAAATTAAATCCCCAGGCTTCAGCATGTAACCAATGTGGAGAGTGCGAGCCTCGCTGTCCCTATAAAATACCCATTATTTATAAATTAAACTTAGCTCACGAGAAATTAACTGACACTCGTCCACCCAGCTATTGCCGTATATCATAATA
>DAOSVE010000068.1:8328-9455 GCA_035593465.1 Candidatus Atribacteria bacterium
AATTTTACAGGGAGGTTAGTAGGATAACTTAGTTACTATTTCTTCTACGCCTCCCCGCAAAGTATTCATCACTGTGCAGCCTTTTTCCCCTGCTTTTAGGATTCTTTCTTTTTCTTCATAAGTTAGATTACCAATTAACTCTACTTCCATTTCTATTTTTTGCACTCGAGAAGGTGAAGAAGCCAATTCTCCGCTAATCCGAGAGACTACTTTCTCCAGAGGAAAATTTTTAGTTTGGGCATAAGCAAATACTGTTCCAGCAAAGCAACTTCCTAAAGCGGCTAAAAGATATTCTACCGGCCAGTGTCCTACTTCGCTTTCTGCGCCTTTACTTTTAAATAAAACCGTTTCTGTTCCTATATGAGCTTCGATTTTTCCTCTTTGAGCTATAAGCTCTACTTGAGCCATTATTTTCTACCTCCTCGATCGGTTTTGAGATTAAAGTCTAGTATAATTATACAATGGAACTCTATTTTAAGAAGTAAATACACTTTTATATAGTGAAAAATGAAAAGGAGGCTAAATCATGGCCAAAAAGTGGTGGGCGATTTTGTTGATAACTTTATCTCTTTTGCTCCTTTCTGGTTGTGCTCAAGTGGAATTAGCAGTTAAGGTAGCAGGGGATGCCACTATTCCTAGTGCTCGCCTTGCAGTTATAGTAAACGATGCCACAGTTTTGAGTCAACTAAAAAATGTGGCTGTGGATGAATACAAAAAGTTACCCGAGGAAGAAAGAAACTTTGTAAAAATAATGACTAAAGAAGATGCTGCTCCCTATATAGTAGCCTGGGAATGGAATTTCCCTGACCAGGAAAAAGCTCGGGAGTTTACTCAACAATTTTTAGGTAGTACTGCTAATCTTTCTAAAGATGGAGACCTAGTAGTCTTGGAGGCCAGCTTAGAAGGGAAAGAATTGGATAACCTCTTGAATCAGTGGGGAGGGTCTGCCGTAAAGCCTTTTTTGAATTCTATTACCCTTTTGATTAAAGCTTATATGCCTGGCGAGATACTAAGTTATGTAGAGGGAGAAGTGGTAGAAAATAAAGTTTGGCAACAGGAGTTAAATTTAGGAGAGGTATATAAAAATAAACCTACGGTAAACATTGAGGTAATATCACGAGATAAAT
>DAOSVE010000069.1:0-9433 GCA_035593465.1 Candidatus Atribacteria bacterium
TAATGGATTTTGCGGTTAACTATAATTAAAGCATTTGGGAATAGATTTTAAATGATTCTGCTGGCATTCTTGTCTTTTGTAGGAAAACAGTTATAATTATTCAGTGGATGGCGGTGTAGCTCAGATGGCCAGAGCATCCGGCTCATACCCGGAGCGCCAGGGTTCGAATCCCCGCACCGCCACCAGCAGCCAAATTCGAGTTTAACGACGAGTGCATTCTTTAATAAGTAAGGTTAAAAAAGTTATTGTTGAGTATTCCCTTATTTCTCCTGGAGATAAAGTATTAGTGGCTTTCTCTGGAGGTCCTGATTCTACCGCTCTCTCTCAAATTCTTTTTTCTCTCCGGGAAATTATTGGCTTTGAAATGGCTTTGTTTCACCTCAATCACGGTTTGCGAGGAGAAGAAGCAAAGCGTGATGAGGAATTTTGTATCTCCTGGGCCCGAGATAAGGGAATACCTATTTTTGTAAAGAGGCAAGATGTAAAGAGCAGAAAGGCTACAGAGGGCCTCTCTTTAGAGGAAGCTGCTCGGCAAGTTCGCTATCAGGTAATGAGGGAAGTGGCTCAAACCTGGGGAGCAGACAAAATTGTTTTAGGACATACTATGAATGACCAGGGAGAAACCATTCTTCTTAACATCCTTCGAGGTACAGGTCTCCAGGGTTTGCAGGGTATGAAATTTAAAGAAGATATTTTTATTCGTCCTTTACTGGGAATAAAGAGAGAGGAAATATTAAAGTTTCTTAAGGAGGAGGATATTTCTTTTGTTGAAGACAGTTCTAATCGGGATGTTTCTTTCTTGAGGAATCGGTTGCGAAATTTAATTCCTTTTTTAGAGAAAGAATTTAATCCTCAGCTTATCGAAGCTCTGTTTCGTTTATCTCTTAACGTTCAAAGAGAAGAATATTCAGAGCCTGAGGTAACTATACCAATAGAGAGAAAAGGAATGCTGACAAGAGCCCCCCTTTCTTATTTTAAAGGTATTTCCTCTTTAGAATTACTTAAGGTGGTTCGCTTCTTTATTAAAGAAGCTCGAGGTAACCTGTGGGATATAAGTCGGGGGCAATTTGAGGAAGTGGCTCATTTGCTGGAAAAAGGAAGGGGAGAAGTACAGTTGCCGGGGAAATTCAAGGTATTTATAAGGGATGGGTATCTCTGGGCTTCCCCTGATTTGTTCTTCTTGGCTGATGTTCCTCATTGGCTTTTTCCTCTTCAACTTCCCGGTGAGAACTTTTTTCCTGACTTAGGAATAGCTATTAGAGGGAATTGGAAGGGGGAAGAAAAGAAAAGGATGCTCCACTCTATAGACTGGGATTTTGAAAAATGTTATCCTCCTTTTGTAGTGCGAAACTTTCAGGATGGAGACCGAATCTGGCAGAAAGGAAAGGAGATAAAAGTTAAAGAACTTTTCCCTCGGAAGGGAATAGTAAGAGAGTGGAGGAAATTAATCCCCTTCATCTGTGATAAGGAAAAGATACTCTGGATTCCCGGTTTAGCTCTTGACGAAAGAATAAGAGTTAGAGAAAATAGCAAGCAGATTTTAGCAGTGTCTATTGGCTGGTTGTGAGGAGTGGTAGAGTGGAATCTTTTATTGAACAAGTTTTAATTTCAGAAGAGGAAATACAGGCTAAAGTAAAAGAGCTGGGAGAGAGAATCAGCAAAGATTACCAGGGTAAGGAATTAAGAGTGATAGGTATTTTACGAGGCGCTTTTATTTTTATGGCTGATTTGGTGCGGAATATTAAGCTCCCTTTAAGTGTTGACTTTATGTCGATTTCAAGCTATGAGGATGATTACCAAACCACTGGAGTGGTGAGAATACTTAAAGATTTAGATAAACCTATTACTAATCGTCATGTTTTAATAATAGAAGATATTGTGGATACTGGCCTGACCCTAAAACATCTTAAAGAGGTGCTATCTACTCGTAGTCCGGCCAGCCTTAAAGTATGTACTTTATTAAATAAAAAGGAGAAACATGTGGTAAAAGATTTAGTTATAGATTATTGCGGTTTTGATATACCCAATTATTTTGTAGTGGGCTATGGTCTTGATTTTGCAGAAAAGTACCGTAATTATCCTTTTATATTTGTTTTAAAACCAGAATATTATCAAAAACCGTCGGAAGTATGATTTAGTGGGAGAGTGACAATGAACAATTACCCTAGTGGAAGATTATATAGAAATCTGGGGTTTTATCTCTTGTTTCTTATTATTATGCTCTCAGTAGCTACTTCTTTTATGGAAAGAGAGATTCCTCCCCAGGTGTTTACCTATACCCAGTTTTTAGATGCAGTGCAGAAGGGTCTGGTGGAAAAAGTAGTAATTATGAATCATGATTTAGCTGGAGAGATGAAGGATGGTACTAAATTTACCACCTATGCTCCTGATGACCCTAATTTAATTACTACCTTGCGCAGTAAAAATGTGGATATCGAAGCCCGACCACCAGCAGAACCCTCTTGGTGGGTAAGAATATTAGGTTCTCTTCTTCCTACCGTTTTCCTCATCATAGTGTGGATTTTTTTACTCCAGCAGGTACAGGGAGGAGGAAATCGGGTTACATCATTTGCTAAAAGTAGAGCTAAAATGGTTGAACCAGAAAAGGTAAAAGTTACTTTTAATGATGTAGCCGGGATTGAGGAAGTGAAGGAAGAATTAAGGGAAGTAGTAGATTTTTTACGTAATCCCCGTCGTTTCCAGAAAATTGGAGCTCATATACCCCGGGGAGTTTTACTCTATGGACCTCCTGGTACCGGTAAAACTTTATTAGCTAAAGCCGTCGCTGGTGAGGCGGGGGTTCCCTTTTTCAGTATCAGTGGTTCAGATTTTGTGGAAATGTTTGTGGGAGTGGGAGCTGCTCGAGTGAGAGACCTCTTCAACACTGCCAAAAAAAATGCTCCTTGTATAGTTTTTGTAGATGAATTAGATGCAGTGGGAAGACATAGAGGAGCAGGTTTAGGTGGTGGTCACGATGAGCGAGAACAAACCTTGAACCAACTCCTCGTGGAAATGGATGGTTTTGACCCTAACGAGGGGGTTATTATAGTTGCTGCTACTAACCGTCCTGATATTTTAGACCCTGCTCTTTTGCGGCCGGGAAGATTTGACCGTCGTGTTGCTGTTCCTCCTCCTGACGTGGTGGGAAGAGAAGCTATCTTGCGGGTTCATGTAAAAGGGAAACCTATAGATAAAGATGTAGATTTGGAAGTTTTGGCTCGTCGGACTCCTGGCTTTGTAGGGGCGGATTTGGCTAATTTAGTTAACGAAGCTGCTCTTCTCGCTGCTCGAAAAGGCAGAGAGACTATCAAGATGGAGGACTTTGAAGAAGCTATTGATAAAGTTATAGCCGGTCCAGAGAGAAAACACATGGTTATCAGTGAAAAAGAGAAGCAAATTGTAGCTTATCACGAGGCCGGTCACGCTCTCGTAGCCGGGGCTTTGCCTAATGCTGACCCGGTACACAAAATTTCTATTATTCCCCGGGGAAATATGGCTTTAGGTTACACTTTACAGCTTCCCACTGAAGACCGTTATCTTCTCAGTAAACAAGAGCTATTGGACCGTCTGGCGGTTTTATTAGGTGGCAGAGTAGCAGAAGAGTTAGTTTTCAAAGATGCCACGACTGGTGCTCAAGATGATCTGAAAAAAGCAACGGACATTGCTCGAGAGATGGTTTGTGAATATGGAATGAGCGAGATTTTAGGTCCTCTCACCCTGGGAAGGAAGCATAAAGAAGTTTTTCTGGGTAGAGACATTGCCGAGGACCGCAATTACAGTGAAGAGATTGCTTATACTATCGATAAAGAAGTGAGAGCAATAATTGACCAGGCTTATGAAAAAGCTCAAGAAATTATCAATCGTTACCGGGAAAAACTGGATCTTTTAGCTCAAAGACTGGTGGAGAAGGAAGTTCTGGAAAGAGAAGAGATAGAGCAAATTCTCGATTTTAATGAAGAAAATGAGAGCTCTACTCTACCCCTTCAAACTCAGATTAACCCCGACCTGGCAGGAGGAGAAAAAACCGATGAAATTTAATACTTTGAGAATTGGTCTTACGGGAGTAGCTCAAGCTGTGGTAAACGATGAAAACGCTGCTGATCATTTTGCTCCCGATATGGTTCCTGCTTTTGCTACTCCTATGTTGCTCTCTTTAATGGATAATGCTGCTCATGAAGCAGTAAAGAACCACCTTCCCGAGGGCTATGTCAGTGTGGGAACACGTTTGAGTATTTCTCATGTTGCCGCTACTCCCAAAGGTATGCAGGTCACTGCCCGGGCAACTCTCGTGGAGATCCATCGAAACCGCCTGATATTTACAGCAGAAGCTTTTGACGAGGTAGAAAAAGTAGGAGAAGGAAGATTAGAAAGGTTTGTAATAAATCGAGATTCTTTCTTGAAGAAATTAGAATCGAAGCTAAATTTTATTAAAGGGTTGGTTACAGAATAACTGAGGTGGATTTTATGCGACAGTTTACGGTGTTTGGTCTGGGTATCTTTGGAAGCAGTATCGCTATTGCTCTTTATGAACAAGGTTTTACTGTTTTAGGAGTGGATATTGAAGAAGAGCCGGTTAAAGAATTAGCAGGCAAAATTACTGAAGTAGTTCAGGCTGATACTACTGATGAAAAAGTTTTAGAGGCTCTGGGAATAAAGAATTTCGATGTAGCCATAGTGAGTATCGGTAACGACATTCAATCCAGTGTTTTAACTACTTTGGCAGTTAAAGAGTTAGGTATACCTTTAGTTATAGCCCGGGCCATTAACGAAATGCATGGGAAAATTCTTCATAAAATCGGTGCTGACCGGGTTATATTTCCCGAACAGGATACTGCTATACGAGTGGCGAAAACTCTGGCCTTTCCTTATGCTATCAGAAGTGAAGAGCTATTTCCCGGACATAACATCATCGAGTCTCAAGTCCCCCCTCCTCTTTATGGACTTACATTAACCAGGTCTCAATTGAGAACTCGCTATGGGATTACTGTGATAGCTATAAAGCGAGGAGAAAACTATATTGTGTCACCAAACGCTACAGAAACTTTATCCAAAGGAGATATTATTTATATTCTAGGTAGCGAACAGCAACTTAAGAAATTTTTTAGAGAGATGGCAGAACTTAGAAACGGAAAGGTAAAGGTGGAAGAATGAAAGCTCAGCCAGAATGTTTTTGCTGCAGTATAAGACAGGCTCAAGAAGCTGCTGAAATAGCAGGAAAAGATAAAGATACTATCTGGAAAGTCTCTCAGGAAGTTTGTGCAGTTTATGCCCAGGCTAATAAAGAATGGACTCCTGCTTATATGACTACTTTAGCTCACGATGTGGCTAAAAAAATTGTGGGAATAGAAGATATATTTTATCAATTAAAAAGAGACCATAACCAAGCAGCACTCCGATTTTATCCTCAGTTAAAAGAATGGGTTAGAAAAGGAGATAATCGGTTAGAACGAGCAGTAAAGGTGGCTATAGCTGGAAATCTCATCGACCTGGGGGTTTATCGGAATGTTAAAGTAGAAGAAGTCTTAGAAGAGATTGACCATGCTCGATGGGGAAGATACGAATTTTCCTCCTGGGCAAAGGATTTAGAAAATACTCATACTTTAATCTATGTGGGAGATAACGCCGGGGAAGTAGTTTTTGATCGAATTCTTTTGGAGGAGATATCTCCAGGGAGAAAGATTTTTTTTGTGGTGAAAGGCGGCCCCATATCTAACGATGCTCTCCTAGAGGATGCCCAAGAAGCAGGTATCGGTGAGGTAGCAGAGATTTTAACCACCGGTCAGGCAGAAGTAGGAATAGCTTTACAAAGAGCACCTTCTTCTCTTCAGAAATTGTGGAAAGAAGCAGATATGATTATTTCCAAGGGGCAGGGTAATTTTGAGACTTTGAGCGGAGAAGAAGGGAATATTTATTTCTTGCTTAAAGCTAAATGTATTCCTGTAGCTCGGGAGTTAGGAGTAGAGCAAGGAGATTTAATTTTACAGAAAAGAAAAGCTTCTCCTCCTGAGGTTGAAGTGTATTCTAGCGGAGGGTTGGTAGTAAGAAAAAACGATAGCCAATGGCAAGTGCTTCTGGTAAAAAAAAATGATTCGGGGTTGTGGACTCTTCCCAAAGGTCATAAGGAAAAAGGAGAGAGAGAAGAAGAAACTGCCTGTCGAGAAGTAGAGGAAGAAACCGGTTATAAAGTTAAATTAGGACCTCGAGTGGGAGAAATCAGTTTCAGCTATGTTAGAAATTATCAACCCTTTCGAGAAATAGCTTCCTTTTTTCTCATGGAAGTAGCAGGAGAAGGAGAAAAAGAGGAAGAGGGGGAAATCGCAGAGGTGAAGTGGTTCCCCATAAGTGAAGCGTTACGAGTCTTGAACTATGATAATGAAAGAAGTTTGGTTGGTAAGGCTCTGGAACTTTTAGAAAGGGAATAAATGTGGAAATTTTTGTAAAAGTTTTTTGCTTTGTAGACTATTAAACTCTTGCAAAATGCATTAAAATGCGGTATAAGGAGGGATATAAGGTATCCTCCAGAAATAGAAAGAGATTTTCTTAGAAAAACGGCATTTGTTAAACGCTGAGGAGGTTAAAATATGGAGCTTTTAAAAATATCTTCTAAAACCAGACCGGTGTCTTTAGCTGGAGCGTTAACTGGAGTGATTAGAGAACAGGGTAGAGCGGAAATGCAAGCAGTGGGAGCAGGAGCAGTAAATCAGGCAGTAAAGGCTATTGCCATTGCTCGGGGTTATTTGGCTCCCAGCGGTATCGATCTGGTTTGTATTCCTGCTTTTGTGGATGTGAAAATTGATGATACGGAAAAGACAGCTATTAGGTTTATAGTACTCCCCGCTTAAGGGGAAAGTAATAGACTAAAAATAAGGAGGTAAGGAAAGTATGAACAAGCAGGAATTAGTTAACACCCTTTCTGAAGAGTTAAAAAAAGAAGGGGTAAATGTTACCAAGAAAGATACGGCAAAGATCGTAGATACGTTTTTAGGAGTGATTCAGGAAGAAATCAAAAGAGGCGGTAAGGTACAGTTGGTGGGGTTTGGGACTTTTGGAGTGAAAACGAGAGCGGCAAGGAGAGGAAGAAACCCGCAAACGGGTAAGGAAATTCGTATTCCTGAAGCTACAATTCCCTTTTTCCGTCCGGGAAAAGGCCTTAAAGAACTGGTTAAAGAATAGTGTTAAATGCCAAACAAAAAGGAGGGACAATTTGTCCCTCCTTTTTGTTTTATAGGGAGAGAAATGTTTCTAGGTGATTATCATCTTCACACTCCTCGCTGTGGAGATGCGAAGGGTAGCTATGATGAATATATTGAGGAGGCTTTGAGGAAAGGACTTAGTGAGATTGGTTTTTCCGGCCATTGCCCTCAATATTTTCTTTCCCCGGAAGAAAGGAAAAGGGAGTCAGCTATTCCGGAAGAGGAATTGGCTCTCTACATCGAGGAAGTGGAATCTCTGCAAGAAAAATACCGGTCTTCTATTACCATCCGCTTAGGGTTAGAAGTAGATTTCATTCCTGGAAAAGAAGAAGAGCTACATCCTCTGGTTGATTTCTATTCCTGGGATTACCTTTTGCTTTCTGTCCACTACCTTGGAGACTGGGCTTTCGATAATCCTCGCTATCTATCTCGCTATAAGGAAAGAAATATAAATGAAATTTATGAAAGTTATTATCAAACTCTCATCGCCGGTATGAAAACTGGTTTCTTTAGCGCTGTTGCTCATTTTGATTTACCTAAAAAATTTGGTTTTCGGCCTACCGGTGAGATTAGGGCAGAGGTAGAAGCTCTGCGAGTTTGTCAGGAGCAAAATCTGGTACTAGAGCTCAACACTGCTGGTCGACGTAAACCGGTGGGGGAATTTTATCCCGCACCTTCTATTCTTTCCCAGGCACAGAAGCTGGGTCTACAAGTGTGTCTTGGCTCTGATGCTCACCAGCCAGAAGATGTAGGACAGGATTTTAAAGAAGCTCTCGCACTTTTGCGTGATTCAGGATTTGATCATATAGTAGGCTGGGAGAAAAGGTCTGCAGTTTTGCATCCTATTTCTTAAGGAGTAAAAGCGCTGAGACTGATCACCACTATGGTGGCTCTGGTTTTAATCTCTCCCCTTTTATATATAGCTTTTTTAGAAAACTATCCCCATTCTTTCTGGACTAAAGTATCCCGCAAAACCTGCTAAATCGCTCAAGACTTGGAAACTATAGCTAACCGCAAAATCCATTATAAATACTATAAAGGGGTATTCTCCTTTATAGTTCTGTTTTTTCTTCCTCAACGTTGGAGTGCATTTATCCAGCGTAATTGGTTTTAGTTTTTCTTATTTATTTTGCTTTTGTCTTTAGCGCCGTAGACTGTCTTTTGCGGTTAACCACAACAGTGTCCAGAAAAAAAATTATGGGTAATGATGAGGTTAGGAGAGAGCAAAGAAAGACATTCTGCGGATGATTGAAGCAGTGCTGGAGAAAGAGAAGGAGAAGAAAAAGAATGATTAACTGGCGCTTTCCCTCTGAATACCGAAGCCGGACTGTGGAGCGCTGCGCTTCTTCTTTACCTAAAATACATTCTGAAGACGAGGCGCTATTTCTCGCTGAAAAGTTAGGGATAGAAGTTGTATTTGTTCACTTAGAGGAGGCTAAAGGAGGGCTCCTCTGGAGAGGAAAAGAAGCTTACATCGTCATCAACTCCAAATTTCCACCCACGGAGCGGGCTAAAACTATTCTTCATGAAATAGCTCATTTTCTCCTCCACCACGCTAACTATCTGCGCCCGGTGTTTTTAGACCACAAGAGCTTTATCGCCGGTTTAGAAAAAGAAGCCGACTACTTCGCCTTTCTCTTGATGCGGGAGTGGTTGGAGGAGGAGAGCTTGTAAAGGCATTTAACAGGAAGCATCAATAAGCTTGAAGAATTAGGTAATAGTTAGGGTTATGCTGGACACTGAGGAGGATAAGTCAAAGAAAGCTTTAAGATATACTCGGCGGATGTTAAAAGTAGCCGGTTTAATATCATCGGAAAAATACTCAAGGACGGAAGTTCTGAGCTCTTTATCTGAGCGCAGAGCTTGAGGAAAGCGCTTAAAGAAGGCAGAGACATGAAATTTATAATCGTAGATGGTGCGAGGAGCTTTACCTTGAGCTTTCTTTTCAAACAGGAACAGCTCTAAGAAATTATGGAAGCCTTCCGAGCGGTGGAGCCTTACTACTTCCCCCATAAAAAACACCTCTTTCTGGGAGTCAGTTTATAGTCATCGGACTCAGAGGTTTTTTTAGAGGAAGTGGGGAAGCCGCAGAAATGGCTCTACAAACCTTCTGGTGGCCCAACGGGGAATTGAACCCCGGTTTGCGGATTGAGAGCCCGCCGAACTAACCACTATTCTATTGGGCCACGCCCTTATTATATTTCCTGGGAAAGATACTGTCAACGTTTGCTACATGCTTC
>DAOSVE010000070.1:0-9321 GCA_035593465.1 Candidatus Atribacteria bacterium
AATTTATCTCCGGCATCAAGGAGAATTACAAATTTTGGGAATAGCGGTGAATGAAAACCATGGCACTGGAAATTTAATTGCTTCTCCAGAAGAATATGCTCAAACGATCAGAGCTGGTTTTGTTAATAGGTACGGCTTGACTTTTCCGGTTTTAATTGATAATTATGGAAAAGAGCATAAAAAATATATAGGGTCTGGTGTCCCGGCCTTTCTTTTCTTAAACGAAAAAGGGGAAATCCAGTATGTTGAGAAAAGTGCTATTTCAGAAAGCGAACTGGAATCTCTTTTATATCGATATCTTTTGTAAGATGCATGATGGAGTGATGCGGCGGTATTAGAGACCGCCGCATCACTCCAGGTGTTTCCCTCGACGTTATGTTTTAGTTTTTTTCATCTGTTTTGCTTTTAATTTTAGGCTATCAAGCTGCTTAATATACTCCTTTGTGATAATAGAATGAAAAGAAAGGCAACTTAGCAGATTTTTTTAAATTTTAGGAAGTTCTTTTTTCCAGTGGTGTATCTTCTTCCTAGGTTCTGGTGGGATTGGTAACTGGTTTTGCTAATAGTCATTTTTCTTGTATAAATAAGGTAATAAACAATATAGAATTCTTTTATTTTGCTTCATTAGTAAATATCCCTCTTTTAATTTTAGCTAATTTGAGGGAATATCTTCTTGAGAAACTCCAGGGTGACATTGTCCCATAATAACTATAAAAGTGGATGGAGGTTGGAGAAAAAAAGCCTTTTTTGGAGTATAATAAAATTGAGGATAAATGAGCTTTAGTGGAGAGTGAAGGATGATGAAAAGAATAGTTTTACCTTTCACTGTTTGTTTTTTACTTTTTGTTTTACTGACTTCGGTAGGGGCTCAAGAAGAGGTAGCTTCCCCGTTGGTGAGAGATTTAGAGAGCATGGAAAAAATTCTTTATGGTTTACCGCAGTCTGGAAGCGTGCTGAGCAGAGTAGAAAAAATAGAAAGAGATTTAATTGGTGACACTCTCTCTGGAACTCTTATGGAGAGAGTCAACACCCTCAAGACTTTCATCCTTACCGGTACAGATGCTGAGCCATCTTTAGACTTTAAGATTAGAGCTATTCGTCTAGCTCTCCGTTCTGAACCGGCAAAGAGTGGAATTCTTATTGCTGAATTAGAGGAACTGGAAAAATTGATTTTTGGAGTGGTCAGTGATGAACCCATAGGAGTAAGAGTAGACCGCCTGTACAAAACTTGTATAGATCCTTCTAAAGTAAAATCTTTTACTGTTCAGATTCCGGAAGAAACTCTGGTTAAAATCTCTATTCAGAGGGAGCTCCACTCAGAGAGAAACAATGAAGGTGATCCAGTTCCTTTCATAGTGGCAGAGGATATAAGCATAGATGGGGTCTTAGTCTTGGCTAAAGGAACAGAAGGGGAGGGGAGATTAACTAAAGTCAGACGTAAGGGAGCGTTTGGCAAAAGTGGACGTTTGGAAATAGATTTTGGGGCTGTAAGAGCCAGTGATGGAACTCTTATTCCTTTGGGTTTGGGAGACAAATCAATTGAAGAAAATAAAGCAGTAGGATATGCAGTAATAACCAGTATTGCTGGACTTGCCTTGCTTGGTCCTATAGGAGCAGTAGCTGGAGTTTTTATACAAGGAGAACCAGCTAAAGTGGAAAAAGGGGCAGAGCTAATTGTAGAGGTACTGGAGACCAAAGAAGTTGCTGGGCCTCTGGTAGGGGTAGGAGAAATGGTATTGCCATCCCCACCAGAAATCTCAGAATATGAGAGCTCCTGGGAAGAAGAAATTCCCCAAGAAAATATTGAAGAACTTCCTCAGGAGGAAGAACCTATAACTCAAGAGGAGCCTGAAGTAGAGATAGAGATAAAACCTTATGAAGAATGGTGATAAGGAGGTTTAAGGAATGAAAAACAAAATAGTTATGACTATGACTCTGATTTTTGTTCTGGTACTGATGGTGGGTATGGCAGAGGGGCAGGTTGATTATGACAAGATATACCAGAATACAGCCAAGAAATGGACTCGCTCTGCTCAGGTAGAGGATGCTTTTTCTGTGGAGGCTTTATTCTGGAATGAAGAGGTGGTTCAGGCCTGGGTAGCTAAGTACGGCAAGGAAAATTTGCTTTCTGCAGAAGAAGAACTGGCTTACCATCGAGATTTTTTGCAAAGAGAGAGAATGAATCGTTATTTAGTATTCGAGGTAACTATTAAAAAACTTAAAGGAGCGCCTCTTTATCCTATGAAATTTGCTCAAAATACTTATTTAGTCGATGACCGGGGAAATAAATTTTATCCTTTAGAGTTTCCTCCCGAATTTGAAGAAAAAATCTTCGATAAAGTAACAGGGAAAATTTATTTTCCTCGATTTGACAAAGAGGGGAATCCTATAATTAACCCGGATACTCGCTCTATTACTCTTCATCTTGCCCGGATTTCCATTGACCCTAAATTAATTGGTAAGGAGATCAATCTTACCTGGGATAATCCTTATCTTCCTCCTGATTATTCTCGTCCGGAGTGGAAACCAGTCCTGGAAGAAGAGATTTTACGTTTAGAAGAACGAGTGAAAGAACTGGAACTACAGAAGAGAATGCTGGAAGACAAAATAAAAGGGATAGATAATGAAATAGAAGAGGTAAAAGCTAAGATTAAAGACTTACAAAAGGAACAGTGAAAAAAATAAAGTTTGAGAAATTGTTTTTATTTTTTTTCCTGTTTTTGTTTTGCCCTTCTTCTCTTTTGGCACAAGAAGGAATAAAAATTAAAGCAGACCTCGTACTTTATGACCAGGAAAGAGAAGAAGTTAGCGCTTCAGGTAATGTAAAGGTAGAATGGCACGATATTCAGGTCACTACCCGGGAAATTACCTTTTTTATTTCTACTCAGGAATTGTGGGTTCCTTATTCATTAGAAGCTACTTTCGGTGATAACCAGGTACAGGGAGAGCAATTTTATTATTCTCTCTTACGTGATGAGGGATGGGTAAAGAAGGCAGAATTAATTTATAAAATTGAGGAAGAGGGGAAGCTCTATTTTCGGGGAGATAAAATAGAATATTTAAAAGGTGAGTGGACAGGTAATAACCTTTTACTTACTGGATGCGAAAAGGAGCCTCCTCTTTATAGCTTAAGAGCTAAAGAGGTGGTTATTTATCCTCAAGATAGATTGGTTCTAGAAGGATTGAGTTTATACCTTAGAGAAAAGAAAATAGTGGAATTGCCGCTTTATTCTCGGGTGTTAGGAGAAGGAGAAAGTACTTTTTCTCCCGCTTTAGGGTATAGTCGTAAGGAAGGATGGTATATAGGTAGTTACTATGATTACCTTGTTACTAAAGATCTACTTTTAAAGTCCCGGTTGAATATCTCTTCTGTGCAAGGAGTTGAGCTAAGTCTGGATTTAATTGCTTCTCTTCCTCAGGGAGAGGGAAGAATTTTTTGGGATATCTATCCAGGCGCAATAGATACCCAGGGAGGATACGTACATTTTGAGAAAAACAATCTTTCTCTCTGGGCTTTAAGCGTAAGTAATGAGAGAGTGGGCGAAAATTTTGTTTCTCGCTCTCCTCAACTGATAGTTTCTTATGGAGAAACTCCGGATGAAGGTTTTAACTGGCAAAGCACTTTTAGCTGGGGATATTTCGAAGAGGATGAGTTTTCCACTTGGAGAAAAGACCTTTATTTGAATGCAGGGTGGAAGGGAAAGGAGGGAGGACTGGAATTTTTTTTCTGGAATATAGACCTGGCTGGAGGGCAAATAATACCCGGTTGGGGAGGTAAAATATGGTGGGAGAAGGAGATTTCCTCTGAGTGGAATCTTAATCTCTCTTATCAGTTTAGCGAAGTGCAAGGAGAAAGCCCTTTTTCCTTTGACCCACAGGATCAAAGGATTTTTTCTCTGGACTCCTGCTGGGGAGACTATAGGGAAAGTTTTCTAAGATTGCGGGGTGACTATGACCTTGATGAAGGAAGCTGGAAAGAGTTAACCGCCGGGTTAGGATTAGGAGATGAAAGCCTTTCTTTGGGAGTGGAGGGAGTTTATTCTTTCGGGTTGGAAGAGTGGAAAGAGGAAAGGTATTTTGTGCGCAAGAAGATAGAAGACTGTATAACTTTGGAGGCTTCCTGGTATGAACCGGAAGGTAGTTTATTTTTATCTTTGAATCTATCTGGTTTAGATACAGGTAAAAAAACTGAGAGTCTTTTTGATGAAAAAGAAGAGTTTAGTCCTTTTGAATTAGAGAGAGAGGGAGGAAATTAATTTGGAAAAGAGATTGTATCGTTCTCGAACAGACAAGATGTTAGGAGGAGTATGTGGAGGAATTGCTAAGTATTTCAATGTTGATCCCACTTTAATAAGACTTTTAGCTGCGGCTCTAATTTTAGCTGGAGGAGCAATTATCATTGCTTACATCATAGCCTGGATTGTTATCCCTGAAGAGCCTGAAGGAAAGACAGAAGAAGAGGAAAAAGTAATAGTAGCAACAACCCCTGAAGAAAAGAGTGAAGAGAGAAGAAAGGATATAGAACTGATTGCCTGGATCTTAATTTTTGTGGGACTGATATGGTTTTGCCTTCATCTTTTCTCTTTGTGGCTTCCTTCCCGTTTTTTTGCCCGTTTAATTTTCCCGGTTGCCCTGGTTATAGTTGGCGTTTTGTTATTGTGGGAAAGAAAGAAGGAGAAGCGATAGGAATCACGGAGAAAAAAGCTAAAGTACATCTCCCGACCTTGACACCTCAGTTAACTGAAACCCTCACCCAATCTATATTCTTTAACTTATCATCTGATATTTTGTCACTCCACTGATTATTTGCAGTAGTTTATAAAAATACTTTTTCCCGGGAGTGGTATTTCCAGGTGGTTTAAACCTTGGCAGTTTTTTAGAAGCCAGTTATCAACTTAGTTACTTTAGAAGAAGCTAAAAATTTAGCCACTCGAGGATGTATCGAGTAGCTTGTATGGGAATAAGGTTATCATTGAAGGGATAACCTTTACGATAAAATTTTGAGAATTATAGTATCCTGCAAAACTGGTTAAAATATTAAAACTTTAAAAAGTAAATTATATCGAAAGTCAAAAACTCAAGGTCGCTACGCATAGAGAAAGACTTTGTCTTTCTCTATGGCCTTTATTTCTTTTGTTTTTTAAGTTTTCTTAATCTTGCGTCGCAGACTGCCTTTTTCTCCAGCATACTGGTGGATATTTTCCCACCAGTAGTTTTTGTTTATTTGCTTTTTGGGGGATTATAAAGGGGTGCTCCCCTTTATAGTAATTATAATTAGTTTTGCGGTTAACTATAATCTGGGAAACATTTATCGAGTTTTCTTCTTATGACCACATCGGGAAGAAGAACTTCTTGCGATGAAGTATCAGGTAAAATATCTTTTTGAGATTGTCTCTTGACAAATTTAGGTATTTAGGTATCATAATACCTGAAAGGAGAAAAAAAGATGCATTTAGTTCAAATTTCAGAAGCAGCCTCTTTAGCTATCCACAGTATGGCTCTTTTAATTCAAAATAGAGGAAGCCTCCTCACCGTCAAAGATATGGCCCAAGAATGCCAGGCTTCAGAAGCTCATTTAGCTAAAGTGATGCAACATTTAGCTAAGGCGGGGTTAGTAACTGCTAACCGAGGCCCTCAAGGAGGTTACACTTTAACCAAAGAGGGGGAAGAAGCCAATATTTTGACTATTTACGAAGCAGTGGAGGGGCCTATTGTCCCTCGAGAGTGTTTACTCAAAAACAAAATTTGTCTTTTTCCGGCCTGTATTTTTGGAGGGGTAATAGAAAAGGCAGAAAGAGAAATAAAAGACTATTTTGCCAGTAAAAAATTGAAAGATTTAGTTGTATAAAAGCATAAGGAGGTGTTTTGCATGTTTTGTTATCAGTGTGAGCAAACTGCAGGAGGAACAGGTTGTACTAATTTTGGAGTATGCGGTAAAGACCCGGAAACTGCAGCCTTACAAGACCTTTTAATATATGCTGTCCAAGGAATTTCTAGGTATGCTAAAAGAGCGCAAGACTTAGGGGTTCGAGACCGAGAAATTGATGTTTTTATCCTGGAAGCTCTTTTTACCACTGTTACCAATGTTGATTTTGACCCCCGAAGAGTAGAGGAACTAATTCGTCGAGCTTATCAGATGAAAGAGAAAGCTAAAAATATATATCTTTCTGTCTGTGCTCAAAAAGGAATTTCACCAGAAGAGCTTTCTGGCCCTGCTGCCTGGGTCCCGGCTTCTAATTTTGACGAATTAGTAAAACAAGGGGAAGAAGTAACTCTGGAAAAAGATATAGAACGATGGGGAGAATCGGTAGCTGGAGCCAAACATTTAATTATTTATGGGCTCAAAGGAATGGCAGCTTATGCTGATCATGCCCAAATTTTAGGAGTAGAAGATGAGGAAATATATGCCTTTTTCCACCGCACTCTTGATTATTTAGCCAGCGACAATTTTACTCTGGAGGAACTTCTCTCCCGTGCCTTACAGGTGGGAGAATACAATCTAAAAGTAATGGCTCTTCTGGATCAAGCTCACACTTCTACTTATGGTCATCCTGTCCCTACGCCGGTGAGAATAACTCCCAAGGCAGGTAAAGCTATTCTAATATCTGGTCATGACTTGAAGGATTTAGAAGAACTCCTCAAACAGACTGAGGGTAGAGGTATCAATGTTTATACTCATGGGGAAATGCTTCCTGCTCACGGTTATCCGAGTCTCAAAAAATATCCTCATCTGGTGGGAAATTATGGCAGTGCCTGGCAAAATCAACAAAAGGAATTTGATGTCTTTCCTGGAGCTATACTGATGACTACCAATTGCATTCAAAGACCTAAAGAAAGCTATAAAAATAGGATTTTTACTAGTGGCCTAGTAGCCTGGCCAGGAGTAACCCATATAAGTAATCGAGACTTCACTCCGGTAATTGAAGCTGCTCTGAAAGAAAGAGGTTTCCCTGAGGATGAAGAAGAGAAAGACATAACGGTAGGGTTCGCTCGCAACGCAGTTCTGGGGGTAGCGGATAAGGTAATTGAAGGAGTGAAAAAAGGCAAAATCCGCCATTTCTTTTTGGTCGGAGGATGTGACGGAGCAAAACCGGGAAGAAATTATTACACTCAATTTGCTCAAATGGTTCCTTCCGATTGTCTCATACTTACTTTAGCCTGTGGTAAATATCGCTTCAATAAGTTAGAGTTTGGAGATATTGATGGTATCCCTCGGCTCCTTGATGTAGGGCAGTGTAATGATGCTTATTCTGCTATTCAGATTGCTTTGGCTTTAGCTGATGCTTTCCAAACTGATGTTAATTCTCTTCCTCTTTCGCTAGTTCTTTCCTGGTATGAACAAAAGGCGATAGCTATTTTACTCACTCTTCTTCATCTGGGAATAAAAAATATGCGCTTAGGACCCACTATGCCTGCTTTCGTAAAAGACCCGGTTTATAAAGTGCTCAAAGAACAATTTAATCTTATTCCTATTACCACACCAGAGGAGGATTTGAAAGCTATATTAGGATAAATCGCCGGGGAGGAAGAAGCCTCCCCGGTAACAATTATGGTAGGGCTGGTAGTTTTAATCTAAATTATCTCTTGTACACAGTTCTCTAAGGCACTTTGATCCATTAGCTCGGTATGGTCTTCTTCAATATATCCTTCCCGGTTAATAAAGAAAAGGTGAGGAACGTTAAGAATTCCATACATATCGGCTACTTCTTCTTGGGAGTCAAGAAGAACGGGGTATTCTACGCTATAGGTATCTATGAAATTTTGTACCTCATTTTGAGATTCACCTACGGCGATTCCTACTACTAAGAGTTCGGAAGTATCTTTATATTCTTCGTAGACGGAATTGAGATAAGGTACTTCCATTTGGCAGCGAGGACAACCAGTGGTGAAAAAGCACAGTACTATCGGTTGTCCTTCTTTTTCACTTAGGGTAAAGGAATTTCCTTCGGTATCTAGGAGAGTAAAATCTGGTGCTTTCTCGAAAGTGGGTGTTGGTACACAGCCATAAAGTAATAGAATGCTACTTAATCCTAAAAATAACAAAAGAAACCAATTTTGAGGCTTTAAGCTTTTTTTCATCTTGTGCAACTGGGACACTCCTCTCTGTTTTCTCTTTTCTGGGGTTCAGGCACAGACCACAGCCCTACTTTTTGCTCCTGTGCTTCTTCTTGAGCAGAAATTAGATAACCCACCATGTTTTCTCCTGCTGTTTTTTCGTTTAATTCTACCAATCCTTCCCTTAGAAGTTCAGCGTTAACTATTTTCCACTCCTCTCCTTCCGGGATATAGAGGTATCCCACCCATACTTCCTCTTCTTCACTGTGACCTAAAGCGAAATCAAATTTTAGATCCTGGTTTAAAGTTAGCTCTCTTACCCTTTTTAAAGCTTTTTTGTAGATTTCGGCTCTCTCTATAGGAGACCTGATTCCTGCTAACTTTATGGAAACTTCTTTTTCCTCATCAGGAGAAATAACTTCTGCTTTTAGATAATGAGGACGTGTACACTTTATCACTCTAACTGATAAAAGTTCTTCCTGAGTATATCCTTTTCCAGGGAAGAAGGAGAGAAGACATAATCCTAATATTAAGATAAACCACCATTTCCGCATTTTTTCACCTCCTTTCGGAATATACGACTTCTAAAATCGGATAGTTTCAATTATAGTTAACCATTAAAACAATGTAAAATTCTTTTCGCGGCAACTCCGAACCATGGAAGGGAAGCGGATTTATCCCCCTTATAACCTCATCGTTACCCATAATTTTTCTCTGGACACTATTATGGTTAACCCAAAAGACAGCCTGCGACGCAAGAAAAAAAGCAAATTAGATTAAAAAGAATTCGGAACAATTACGCTGGAGAAAAGCACTCCAGCGTTGAGGAAGGGAAAACAGAACTATAGGAGAAACCGATCCCCCTATTACCCCCTTGGAAAAACAAAAAACATAAAGAATAAAAACCGCTGAGGAAGGGAAAATATCTTCCTCAGCGGATGCCTGATAAAAGCGCTCAGGAATGATGAAATAAAGGGAATGCCTCTCATGTCTGTCATTCCTGAATGTATTTATCAGGAATCCAAATTATTTAGGGGACAAGACTATTTAGATTCCCGATTAAAGATTTCGGGAATGACGAATGATGTGGATGCCTGATAAAAGCGCTCAGGCATGACAGAGGGGAAGCCACTCCTTGTGTCCGTCATTCCTGAATGTATTTATCAGGAATCTAAACTATAGGGGGACAAGATTATTTAGATTCCCGATTGAAGATTTCGGGAATGACAAAAAAGGGTGTCATTCCTGAATGTCTCTATCAGGAAT
>DAOSVE010000071.1:0-8997 GCA_035593465.1 Candidatus Atribacteria bacterium
CTGGTTTGAGCCTGTATTCATAAGACCATTGATTGCCAGTAGTTCTCCAGGCATTCGGGCCAAACCAAAAATAGGTATCGTCACAGTTGTGCACGGCACCAAAAGCATTTACTCTATTTCCGTAGGCGGTAATGTCAATTGAGTGTTCCCCTTTCTCTACCCAGCCCAGGCTCAGCACATAAGGAGCAAAAGCTATTTTACCTTTTTCTTCTCCATCCAGAGATATTGATAGTAAAGGAGCTCTGAATTGAGGTACTTCAATTATTAATTCTCCTTCATCACACTCCACCAGACAATGATAAGTGACATTTCCAGCATAAAAGGGCAGTCTCTCTTCAGTCCAGCTTCCAAAAGCAAGCTTCTCTACCGATTCTACAATTTTAGTGTGTCTTCCGTGGACCTCCACTCCAAAATTTCCCAATAGATAGCACCATTCCACGTTGGTTTTTGAATTAAACGGTATTTCCAATACAATTTCCGAATCTCCGATGGGGAGACCTGGAATCGGGACCTTTTTTATGCTTTTATCCACGAACCAGCCAGTAACTTCAGATTCGATATGTTCTCCATTAACAAATATTTTAGTATTTTCCGGATTCTCGAGAGCCAACTTTAGGTCCTTTATTTCTATGTGTGAGGTAACTACAAATTTTAACCTCAGCACATGCTCATATGGCTCTACTTTTTTATCAGTCCATGGCTGAGCTATTTTGTTCATTCGTAGAGGGTAATTCAGAATTTCTCTAAATTTGTTATCTATCCTGAGCAGCTCTTCTTGTGGTTGCCAACCTCCATTATCAAATGCGTACTCTGCCATATCCAGCAAAAGCACATTAGGCTCCGATAAAGAAAAAGAAACGGGATCGAGCAAATTTACCTCCCTTGTAGTTGAATAGCTGTTTTTTTGCCCTTCTTTTTCCCCGGGCATCCCCGGTGTAAGTTCCAGCAGTAAACTATCATGAGGATAAAATTCGTATTCTATTAATGTGTTTCCATCTTTAATTTCTGCAGCGCACTCCTTTACCTCCCCCGTTAAAGTGTCATAGATTTCAGGATTCCATTCCCCTCTTATCTTTATTTTTATTTTTTCTAACCTCGCAATATCGGGGTTTCTCATTTTATGGACGTGAGAAATAAATAACCATTTCTTTTCTCCTTCTTTTCTCATTTGATAAAATAAATTATCGGAAGGAGTGCCATCTTCTTTCCATATTTCTATATCACGATATTTATCAAGCTTCTCCCCTAATTTAGTCCTGGAAAAAGGAATAACGGAGGACTTATCTGCTAATTTTTTTGCCCTATCTGAGAAAACACCATCTACCAGGGTGGGGGGCTCGCCTAAAAATATAATCTCCCCACCAGCTTTCTGGAAAGCCTCTAATCTCTCTAAAGTAGTGGAGCGAAGAATTTCGCAATGGGGGACAATTATTACCTCATAAGACATTTCCCCCACTTCAAAACCATTACTTTCCTGGACTTTCGATAACGAAGGCAGCAATGATTCGGATACAAAATCAAAATCAATAAGCCCGAACAAAAGCCACTCTATGATGTTTTTAAAGTTGGTTTCTAATTCCGCTCTTTTAAGTAGAGTTTTATCTTTTGGCCCCCAGTGAATCCAGTAAGATTCAACAGGATGAATAACTCCTACCTTAACATCGGCCTTTCCCCGGCTGAGAACCGTATTCAAGCGGCTAAAATGGTCTTCAATCAGAGAATACTCTCTATACCAGGGAACTTGATACCCAATACTGGGAGGATAATCTCTCTTTGCTTCTCCTTCCATTGATACCCAGGTGAGATGATGAACTCTAACAGTAACTCCTAATGCAGCTTGCCAGTCACCTGCTAACTTGTAACCTCTAAAATCAAAATCCCAGTTGGTAACTCCATATATCTCACTTAAAACTCCTTCTCTACCGTATTGATGAGCTATGCTTTGAGCTTGTTTGGCAGTGGAGAATTCTCTCCAATCACACAACATATCAATTCCAGGCAGCCCGAAAGACCTGAGTGGCCTCATAGCTTCTCCTATAGCTGCAGTTTGCGATTCCAAAGTCGATTCTTCCATCATATGACCCGTTAACATAATCCCATGTTTTTCACACCATTCTCCAATAGTGTCAGCAAAAGCCTGAACAAACCTTTCTGTTACGTGATCGTGATAACGGTATCTAACGAGAGAAGTTTTATTATCTGGTAACTCCCAGATCAGCTCTGGCAGGTGGTCTAACAAGCTTTGATTATATATCTCATAATAACTTTCTTCTAAATCATCTGTGAAAGGAAGAATCACTTCTCTTTCTTCTTCAGAAAAGCTCAAACAGTCTTTTCTCATAAATTGGGGCTCATCAGTGAAGATAGCCGGGATAGATTTGCCAAAGTCTTCACCCAACACTTCGTAATATCTCTGGTGAGTTACCTCGATGAATTTTTCAATTGCTTCCCGATTGAGTGTATCAACATAGGCTTGATTATTGAACCAGGGGTCATCTCCCGATATTTCTAAATAGGCATACCAGATTTTTCCCTGTTTTCCCGTTTCCTCTTCTTTTAACCTCTGGTAATAAACTAAATAACCATCTTCTAAAGTCACCTCATACCGGGCCAGCAATTTCCTATTTTTACCTTTAACTGTTCTTCCTCCCGGAAGTAAATGTGATATTTCTTCCTCCATATTTTCATATAGAAAAGGAGTGAAGACCAAAAAACGTTCTCTGTATCGGCTATCTTTCGTAACGTATCCACCGGCAAAGCCCGATGGCCACCTATCTTCGTCGTATAGCCAGCATAGCATCCCTTCTTCTTTGGCCTTTTCATTGCAGGATTTTACTAAACCCATAAATTCTTCACCTAAATAATCAATAGCTAACCCGGTGCGGGAATGGATATGAAAGCCTCCCATTCCCATAATTTTAAAATTGTCAATTTGTTCCAGCAGTTCATCTTTGATGAGTTTTGTATTCCAGGCCCAGAACGGCGCCCCTCGGTATTCGCTGGTGGGGTTTTTAAAAAGCTCTTTCGATAGTTCATTTAATTTCCTCGGATATAACACTAATATGCCACCTTCTTTCCTAAACCATTCATTTACTTTTTAATTCAAAATAGTACTGGCCACTGCCTACATTTACAATTATGCTATCTTCTTCGATCCCCTCGAATTTTATTTTGCTTTCCGGTAAGTTATCCTGCTTTTTACTGCTATCCACCAACAACACACCAGATTCATTTAACACGTATTCTTCCCCCAACCGGGGTATAAAAATATTGGCCTCGCAGCCAAAGGGAATAGCTATCGATAGCTTAAAAGTAGTTTCCGCCTTTTCCCAGGAAACCAGAAATTCTCCTTTTACCGTTTTTACTTTACCAGAAGCAAAACTTACATCGGAAACCAGATGGGGTTTTATCTTAACTTCTTCCCAGCCAGGTTTTGTCAACGACAGTCCCACCAAGTATTTATAAAACCAGGTATCCACGCTACCCAGCATTATATGATTTTGAGAATTCATGCCTCCTGCTTCTAACTTTTCCCATCTTTCCCATACTGTGGTGGCTCCTTCTTTAATCATATATCCCCAGCCCGGGTAGCTTTCTTGAGTTATAATTTTGAAAGCAAGGTCTGCATAACCATTTTCACTTAAGACATCAAAGAGGTATCTGGTCCCCACTATACCTGTATCAACATGAGAATCCTGATGCTCCACTATATTGTCTATTAATCTTTCTAAAATGAATTCCTTTTTATCCTTGGGAACCATTTCATAATACAGAGGCAGAATTTGAGAAGTTTGAGAAATTAACCTGTCAACCGGTCCAAACATTCTGGTTTCATAGCCGTATTCTTTCAGGAAACCTCCATTAAAACTATTCTTTATTTTCTCAGATAACTCTAAGTAATATTTTGCTTCGTCTTCTTCACCCAGAACTTCGCAAATTCTAGAAAACAGGTATACATCGTTATAATAGTACCAGCTCGAGGTAACCTCAACAGGGGTTTTTTTAGGAGATATGGCACCAGGAGGACACCAGTCACCGAATTTGCCCAGCTTTTTTATTAAATTGTTTTCACTGTTATCTTTCAGGAATTCAACATATTTTTTCATAGAATCAAAATGGTTCCTCAGAACTTGCTCATTTTTATAGTACTCATATAAATACCAGGCTAAAGTTATATATGCACTTCCCCAGGCAGGATCCGCAGGATAAATTTTTATATAAGCGGGAACGACATCTGGAATAGAACCATCTTCTTTTTGAGATAATTTTATTTCCTGTAAATAATTTTCATAAAAAAGATTCATATCAAAGTTATAAATAGCCTCTTCAGCAGAAAGTTGCGCATCTCCCATCCATCCAAATCTTTCATCTCTTTGAGGACAATCTGTAGGAATACTGTGAAGATTACTTAACTGGCCCCACAATATATTATTGTGAACTTTATTTATAAGCTCATTGGAGCAGTAAAAGTCACCGATTTTTTCAACATCAGTGTGAACAAAACAGCCTTCTACACTTTCAATTGTTGGAACTGTTGGAAATCCCGATACTTCTATATATCTAAAACCATGATAAGTAAATCTTGGCTCATAAGTCTCAAGACCTTCACCCTTGAGGACGTAAGTATCAGTAGCTTCTGCTTTTCGAATTGTGGCCGTATTTAAAGTACCATCCTTATTAATCAATTCACTGTGTCTTATTTTTATTTCTGTTCCCCTTGGACCTTTTACTGCTATTTTTACCCACCCGGTGAAGTTTTGCCCAAAATCGTATATATACACACCAGGTTTTATAGAATACATCTTTTGAGGCTTCAGAGCGCTGGTAACTCTAATAGGAGGCATGCTTTGATACCTCAAATCAGGACCACTAACTATTTCTGTTTCTTCCCAGTTAGTGTCGTCAAAGTGGTAGATATTCCAATTGGGCATCTCTAATCTGGCATCATATTTCTCCCCGTAATATATCCCATTTTCTTGTATAGGGCCATGAGAAGATTTCCAGGAATTATCGCTAAAGATAAATTCCTTATTTCCATCTTCATATTCAATTAAAATTTGCAATACTAATCTGGGTTTTGAATAGCCATAACGCTCAATATATCTACCATTTCCTAAAATCACGCCTATGCAATTTTTTAGACTAAGGTAATTGGTTATATCATATACGCTATATAGTGCTTCTTTAGAATATTCAGTCTGCCCTGGATCGAGAACATTGTTCCCTATCTTTTTCCCATTCAAATACAGTTCATAAAATCCCAATCCGCTAATATAAGCCCTCGCCTTTTTTATACCGTTTCTTAACTCAAAAGGTTTTCTGAAAAAAGATGCATAATATTGTTTGTAGCTCTCAGTATCATAATCACCGCTGGATTTAAATGTTTTTAAATCCTTTTTAGCGATCCATTGCGCTTTCCAATCCTTTTTCTCTAACGGTCCAGTTTCAAAACAAGAGGTGCTACTCCAGTCACTCATACCTCCCTCTTCGTCCCACACTCTCACTTTCCAGTAATATCGCTTAAAACTCTCGAGTTCCTTCCCCTCATAATAACAATAATTTTCGCTGCTTTCTACTTTTTGTGTATCCCACATATCTCCCTTGTTTTCTTTCATTAAATCTGGAAATGAAGAAACCAAAAGCTGAAAGGCAGTTTGTTTGCCTCTTTTTTTATCAGAATCAATAATCCATAAAAACTTTGGTTTCCCATTTTTTAACGCCAGCGGAGTTGTGGAGTAATTACAATACATATCTCTGATAGAAATGGTCATTTTTTTTAACTCCTTATTGTTTTTTCTTGCTCATTTAATCTTTATTAACTTCAGATCTATCATTTCTAAAATTGAGAAAAACCCTTTGTTAATAGAAATCTTTAAAGTTAAGAATCAACCATGGAGGTATGCAATATAAACTTGCAAGTACAAATTTTAGGTTGAAATCCTTTCAGGTTGCAAAGCTATTCTACTTTCGCCCGGGCAAAAAAACCCCTGTCTTTACCAACTACATATGCTGTGTTTTCAATCTCGAAAGTATCACTCAAACGTATATCTTCAGAAGATCCACCAACCATAACTGTCATCGTTCCCGCTTCAACAATCCAATTCATATCAACATCAAGGAAAGCAAATTGGTCAGCACGCATGGAAAAATGAACAGTTTTAGTCTCTCCTACTTTAAGCGCAACCCGCTTAAAACCTGCAAGTTCTTTACTGGGACGAAGCATGCTTGCAACTTCGTCTCTTACATAGATTTGTACAACCTCCTCTCCATCTCTACCACCAATATTTGTTACCTCACAAGAAAGGTTAATAACACCGTCAGCTTTCACTTTTTTATCTACTTTTAAATTTGAATATTCAAATTGAGTATAGCTTTTGCCTTCTCCAAAATAAAAAAGTGGCTGTTTAGATCCTTCAGCATACATATTCATAACCATTCCTTTAACTTCGTCATAGCTATCCCCTTTTCTGTGCCTGGCATAAATTGGAATCTGGCCTGCGTTTCTCGCTACCGTAACTGGCAAACGCCCGGCAGGATTGTAATCGCCAAATAGCACATCTGCAAGGGCACTTCCACCTGTGATTCCAGGAAACCAATTTTCTATTATTGCCGGATAGTTTTTTGCAATATACTCGCTGGAAAGAGGTCTTGCATCCATATGAACGAAGATTGCAGGAGTCCCGGTTTCAAAAATAGCCTTTGCTAACTCTTCCTGTACACCGGGGAGACCAATACGATCGCTATCAATACCCTCACCGATAGTGCAAGTATTACCCCACCCATATTTACCACCAAGTACAAGAATTACAACGTCCGCTCTCTTTGCTGCAGCTATTGCTGCAGCAAACCCACCACGATTTGTTCCCGCAACATCACAGCCCCTTTCATACTCTACGTTAGCGTCAGGACATTTTGCCTTAATTGAGTCAAGTATAGTTGGAGTTATGGCTCCATACAATTTCTTTATCGTTTCTTCCACAATTGGTGGCTCTTGTCTAACATTACTGCCTTCAAAAAACGGTGGTAGTGATTGGGTATCTCCTACCTTATTTGTTTCTAAGTCACTACCTGCCATATCCAGTGTCCCTGCCATTTCAGACATAGTTTCAGTTAGCATCATTTCCAGCATAGCTGGATAGGTATAACAGCCAAATAATAGCCGGAGAGAATTACCATGTGGGCCTATTACTGCAATATTCTTTATATCTTTATTTAAGGGAAGTATGCCATCATTTTTTAGAAGCACGATGGATTCACGTGCCGCCTTTAAACTATGGGCGGTGGCTGCTTTATTTTCATAAGATTCAGCTATTAAATCGACTCTTGGATAAGGATCTTCAAATAGACCCAGCTCAAATTTTGTTTTTAGTATTCTACGAACAGAACAATCAATTAATGATTCGTCAATAATCCCTTCATTAACTGCTTCGATCAAGGTCTGTGTATAACCATAAGGAAAAGGCAACTCGATATCTAACCCCGCCTGCAGGGCTTCTATACCAGCCCATTTCGGATCTGGAGATGCTTTCAAGTCGCATGCTCTTTTAATAGACATATAATCTGAAACAACCAGGCCATCAAAACCCATTTCCTGACGCAGAAGGTCCGTTAATATATGTTTGGATTTGATGACCATTTCGCCGTCAATTGTGCCATAGGAATTCATAATTGACTTTAAACCACCTTCTGTGATAGCTGCTTGAAAGGGTTTTGCATATACCTCCCTGAGTTCACGGGGAGGAATAGGATTAGATGACATATTCAGACCACCTTCACAGAAACCATAACCTAAAAAATGCTTCCCGGTTGCCACAATGCCATTTTTAAGCTCATCACCCTGTAATCCCTTTGTAAAAGCAACACTCATAGCTGAACAAAGCGTAGGGTCTTCACCATAGGTCTCTCCTATCCTGCCCCACCGTGGATCCCGGGCAACATCCATAACTGGCGAAAGTGCTTGTCTCACACCAACTGCTAGCATCTGCTTACGGATAATATTTGTCATTTTTTCTACTGTGTCAGGATTCCATGTTGCCCCCAATCCAATCGCCGAGGGAAAAACTGTTGCTCCTGCGGCCATTAACCCGGTAAGTGCTTCGCTATGCAATAAAACAGGTATTCCAAGATCGTTTTTAGCACGAATAATATCCTGAACCCTTTTTGCTAACTCTGCATTAGCTTCTATCGTCTTCCCTATTGATGTCGTTCCTGTTACCTCTCCAATACCTTCTGGGAATCCCTGCAATCCCTGGTCGGGATCACTCATAAGCATTGTACATTGTAGCTGAGCTACTTTTTGTTGCAGCGTCATTCGAGAGAGCAAATCTTCTACTCGTTCGCTTATTGAACGATTCTTATCTTTATAAATCTCCATAATTATTCCCCTTTCAAATTTATTCGCAAACTAGACCGGTACTTCCATTCGAAGCTTTCACTTCTAACATTTTGGGCTATCAAAATTTTATTTGTCCACTCAGTCCACGAAACTACAGTTTATATCTTCTAACTACTGATAATTTACTTTATATCATTTATCACCTCCTTCAGCTCTACGAATATATCTTTCTAGCGCTGTAACAAAAAGTATGGGAGAGCTTTTTTGATACTCCACAAAAGTTGCCTTATAAACATTCGCAAATAAAACTGCATTGCATTTGAATCAATAATAGAGGCATATCATCAACCTTACAAGGGCTACTTACCAATTTTAATCTTATTTCAGATTTTTCAAAATCTTGTAACAAGAGCTAATTACTCCTTTCTCTTTCATAAAGAAAGCATCTAACTACTCTACCTTCCACATAATATTCTTCTGGATTTTCTCTTCCGCATATACCCTCAGCACAAGAACATCTTTCAGCAAATTTGCACCCGGGCAAATTGAATTCTTCCACTTCAAAAGAAGCTTTTTTAACTCTACTTTCTCTACGTTTTTTTGGTATTGGTTGTAAAAGGGATTCTTTCAACAATTTAGAATAAGGATGCAATGGTTTTATT
>DAOSVE010000072.1:0-8832 GCA_035593465.1 Candidatus Atribacteria bacterium
GTTAGTTTGTTCGATTCAATATTCTACTCTACTTGTATAACCTCTCGAAAGGATTTTACTGAGGGATACTTTTCTCCCTCGATGGTTCTTGCTTTTTAACTCTCTTATTATCTCGGAGGATTTTTGAAGGGGTAATAAGGGGATTTTCTCCCCTCTAGTTTTGGATTCTTAATACATTCAGGGATGACAAGAGAGGATGATAGATACATTCGAGAGGTAGCAAAAAATAAGGAAGTTATAGGAGGGTTATCTCCTTATTGTTGATAATAGGTTTTGCAGCGACTATATTTGTTAAATTGAATTTGCAAGTTAAGGATTGTAGAAAGGTTTTCTTCTGGTAAAATTAAATAAGGAAGGAGGAAGCGGTGGAAAATATTTCCCAATCGTCTTATCTTACTCTAAAAGAGCTAACTCAGATATTGAAGGATGTGGTGGAAGATTATTACTTTTCTGCCCCTCTCCGGATAGTAGCAGAGATTGCTGAGATAAGATTGAACTCTACTGGGCACTGTTATCTGGAGCTGGTAGAAAAAGAGGATGACCATGTGGTGGCTCGAATGAAAGGAATTATCTGGTCTTCCAATTATCTTCTAGTAGCTTCCTCTTTTCTGGAAGTAACAGGTAAAAATCTGGAACGGGGAATGAAAATTCTCTTTCTGGCTCGTTTGCGATTTCATCCTGTTCATGGTTTGAGCCTGGATATTAAAGAAATCGACCCCTCTTATTCCTTGGGAGAAATGATACGTAAAAGAAAAGAAATTTTAGAACGTCTGGAGAAAGAAGGGTTTTTAACTCTTAATCGTTCTCTTTCTTTTCCTCTTTTTCCTCAACGAATTGCAGTAATTTCTTCTCCTACTGCAGCAGGGTGGGGAGACTTTATCAGTCACCTTCAGAACAATCCTCATGGTTTTAGTTTTTTCTGTAAGCTATTTCCCACTTTGATGCAGGGAGAAGAGGTGGAAAATTCTCTTTTTTCTTCTCTGGAGGAGATAAGAAAAGAACAGAATTATTTTGACGTAGTGGTGATAATCAGGGGAGGAGGTTCTATTGTTGATTTGAGCTGTTTTGATAGTTACCTTTTAGGAAAAGCAGTAGCCACTTTTCCCCTTCCAGTAGTGGTGGGTATTGGTCATGAACGAGATGATACGGTTTTAGACTATGTAGCTCATACCAGCTTGAAAACCCCCACTGCGGTAGCTGAATTTTTTGTTAATCAGATGAAAACGGTGGAAGAAGAAATAGAGGAGGAAATGACAGAGTTAAAGGAAATGGTAGGAAGTTTTATAGAAAAAGAAAAGCGTGTTTTGACAATTCTTGTTGACCAGTGGACCAGAAGAGTAAGAGATTTGCTTCTTTTATCGAGTAAAGAACTTTCCTTTTGTCGGGAAAGGTTATTAATCCGTTCTCAAAAAATTTTAGGAGAAATAGGGGAAAACCAGAGAGTCTGTGAAAGGCAATTAAAAAATTTGGTGGAAGAAAGGGTTTCTAAAGAGCGGGAAACATTGAAAAGAGCTGAGGAGGCAATACGTTTGTTAAATCCAGAAAATGTTCTCCGCCGGGGTTATAGCGTAACTTATCGAGAAGGTAAGGTGGTAAAAAGTTTTAGAGATTTACAGGAGGGAGAGGATATTTCTACCTGTCTGGGGGACGGCTGGATTAAGAGTAAAGTGGAGGAGACTTATGGAAGAGGACAACTTGAGCTATAGTGAGGCTTTTCAGGAACTGAAATCTATTGTGGACGAACTGGAGAACGAAGAAATAGAAATAGATAATTTAACGGCAAAAGTTAAAAGAGCTTCTTTCTTGTATCGTTTTTTAAGGGACCGTCTCCGGGCTACGGAGGAAGAAATAAAAAAAGTTCTGGAAGAAGAAGAACCTTTTTGAGAAAACAAAAATTTATTTTTCTTTCACAATGAGGTCCTGATTTTTACAACCTTTGTTTTCGAATTGAATGGTGGAATGTTCAATTTGAAAATCTTCAAAAAGAGTTTTTTGTATTTTTTCTCGAAGCTGGTCAATTTCTTCCCAGCTGGAACAGGTAGTAGTTACATGGAATTCGGCAAAATGCTCTTTATCATTTAAAGACCACACATGAAGATGGTGGATATTTTTCACTCCCGGCAAAGCTTCCAGGCCCTTTTTTAAGCTTTCTAAATTTAAGTGAGGCGGTGCCCCCTGCATTAGGATATTAACCACTTCTTTGAACATTTTCCAGCTTCCCCGTAAAAGAAGAAGAGATAGTCCTATGCTGAAGAGAGGATCGATAAAAAACCATCCCCGGTATTTGATAAACAGAGCTCCAATTATTACTACTAAAGAAGAGAAAGTGTCTGCAAGAAGATGCCAGAAAGAGCTTCGAAGATTAAGGCTTTCTCGAGAACCAGGAAAAAGGAAGAAAACAGAAAATAAATTTCCTGAGAGACCTACTATTGCTATTCCTAAAATGATATTAGCTTCTACTACCTGAGGAGAGAACAGCCTTTGAATGGCTTCTATAAAAATGTAGCCAAGAGTAGCGAAAATAAGCAAGGAATTAACAAAAGCACCCAGAACTTCTGCCCTTCGATAGCCATAAGTTCTTTGAGGAGTTTCTTCTTTTAAAGAGAGGCGGAGAGAGAAAAGACTTATGAAAAGAGAGGTAGTATCTCCTAAATTGTGCAGAGCATCGGAAAGAAGGGCTAAGCTTCCCGACCATATTCCTCCTATGATTTCAGTTAGAGAAATAATAAGATTTAAGATTATGGCAATTAAGAGAGCTTTTTCATTTTTCTGAGAATTAAGGAATTCATGTTTTTCTTCCATAAGAAGATATGAAGAATAAAGGGGGTGCTACCCCCTTTATTCTTCTACTTTGATTTCCTTTTCTCCTTTCCACAATCCATGAATATTACAATAAGAAGTGACGAAAATGGTTCCCGGTTGAGTGGTTTTGAAGGAGAAATTCACTCGTGGTTCGGTATACACCGGTCCCTGGTTAGCACCTTCAACGCTTTCTCCATGAGCGGTGAATTCAAAATGTCCTAACTGAAAGGGAAATTTACCCCCAGTGGGGAGAAAGTAGATCGCTATCCACCGGATGTGGTGTTCGGTAGTGTTAGGATGGGGAATCTCCTTTCCCACAGTGGCACTGAAGTTAACCAGTTCTCCCTTTTTAACTATATCAGGTCCTTCGATTACCGGAACATGTTTTTCCTGTTTCCAGTCAGCTGATTTGAAAAGGTCACTAAAATTAGCCATTTTTTTAACCTCCTTAGAAGGCTTTGAATTTTTCTCGAGGAGCTCCACAAATAGGACATTTTTCTGGAGCTTCTCCTTCTGTAGTATAGCCACACACTGAACATATTTGAATAGTTCCCAGAGCTATATCTTTACCTTCTTCTGCAATTTCCTTAGCTTTTTTGTACATTTGAGCATGAATTTTTTCTGCTTCTAATGCTCCATGAGTAGTAATCTCTGCTTCTTTTTCGCCTTGAAGCTTAGCTACAGCGTTGTAAGCAGGATACATTTCCTCTACTTCATATGTTTCTCCAGCAATGGCCATATCTAAATTCTTTACCGTATCGTTGATATTCCCTAGTGCTCGATAGTGGTTAGTAGCATGGACTTCCTCAGCATAAGCAATAGCCTTAAAAAGGCGAGCGATGTTAGGTTTTCCCTCTTTTTCTGCTACCTGAGAAAAAATTAGATATTTCATATGAGCTTGTGATTCACCAGCATAAGCATTTTCCAGATTTTCTTGAGTCATTTTGTGCTTGATAGGCATATGTGGTTCAACCTCCTTTTTAATTCAGGATTTTTAAGAAGTAAACTAAATCGGTAGTATTTTATTCCACAAGGGAATGTTTAAAAACAGCCGGGTAAAAAAGGGCTAAAAGCTTCCCGCTCCTCTGGTCTTCACGACCAATTTCCTTTTACCCGGCTGATAGATATTATACAACTTTTAATATTTTTTGGAAATTGCTCATCAGTAATGCTTTTCTCCTCTGGTTTTTTCCTTATCGATTTAGGGAATAATAAAAAGAAGTACGTTTCGTTTAAAGCTATGACATTAGCACTACAATATTTGAATATAGTATTGAAGATTAAATTTTATACTTTCTCCGCAACTCTCCTCTTATTACTCTATGTTGCCTTAGTAAGTCAGAACCGCTACGGGAGAAAGGAGGTGTTAAAATAAATAGTGCGAACATTCAGACGGTACATGGTCATGGGTTTGGTGCTTTTTATTGCTTTCTTTCTGGGAACTTTAACCGAGAATAACCCTCTTTCTTATTCCAAGGAGGATATGAAGTCGATGGCTGAAAAAGTGGGCTTGACTGCTCAAGCTTTTTACACTGCAGGGAGTGACCAGGTTTACTACCAGATTGAGCAGAATTTAGTTGTTCTGGACGAAATTATAGATATGGTAGAAAAAACAGAAAGTATTGGTGCGGTTATAAACCCTATGGTAGAAAAATTAGAGAAAATTACCATCTCTTACGAGCATATTTCCAATCTTAAACCCCGGATAGAGGAAGAATTAAGGGGAAAAATAGGAGAGTTTCAAGAATTACTTAAGAAATCGAAAGACCAGATTAGGATTCTGGAAAATGAAAAATTAGCTTCCCACTTTCCAGGAATAAAATTATTGCGCTATAGAGAAAGGAGAAGTAAGAAGAGGGTTTAGGAAAATAGAATGGTGGGTAGTCATCTTGGTAATAATTTTTTTCTTGTTCTGGGAAGCAGTAAAAAATGGAAATGGTTTTCCCCTCCTCGTAGCTGGTCTGATATAGCCGTGCTTATCCAGGAAATTGAAGAGAAAACTCAAAAATTAAACCAGATTTTACAGGAGGCTCTCCACTCGGCAAAAGAAAAAGAAGCTCCTTTATCACCATAGTTACCCTTTTACTAAAGATTCTTCCTCTTCTATCTGGAGAGGTTCCTGGGGATTATGTTCTTTTTCTTCCCATCTCTTTTTCAGTGTGGCAGGAGTCCACTTACCACAACGACTACCCCATAAAGCCTTAATGTCGTCTTCCTCTTTTAATATTACTATTTCACAGGCATTGGGACAGTCCTCGCAGGTGAAGCTCCGGTTCTCAAACTGACGGCTAATTACTTCAAATCCGGAAAAAGCACTTTTTTCTGGAGCATACTCCAGAGCTAAAATGGCTGCTCCCCAGGCTCCCATTACTCCATGTTCAGGAGGAACGATGATTCTCTTTTTACCCTGGAAAAAATCCTGAAAAGCTTGCACAATTCCCTCATTAGCAGCTACTCCTCCTTGAAAAACGATAGGGTCTTCTATGGTTTTTCCTGTGGCTAAGTTATTGATGAAATTTCGCACCAAAGCCTCACAGAGTCCTTTAACTATTTCTGGTTTGCCAAAACCTAATTGTTGTTTGTGAATCATATCTGATTCAGCAAAAACCGTGCATCTTCCAGCAATACGTACTGCCTGTTCAGCCCGGAGAGCCAATTTTCCAAATTCCTCAATAGGGACGTTGAGGCGTACTGCTTGATGCTCTAAGAAAGACCCTGTTCCGGCTGCGCAAACGGTATTCATAGCGAAGTCCTCTACCACGCCATCCCGGATGATAATTAACTTGCTATCCTGCCCTCCAATCTCAAAAACTGTACGTACTTCAGGTACTCGAGTAATAGCTGCTATGGCGTGAGCAGTAATTTCGTTTTTAACTATATCTGCTCCTACCACTATTCCTGCTAGATGCCGAGCACTACCGGTACTACCTACTCCTTTTATTTCTCCACCACTGGGGAAATATCTTTCTATATAGCGTAAACCTTCTTTCAGCGCTCCAATAGGGTCACCACTGGTGCGTAAGTAACAACTGGCCAGGATATTTTTTTCTTTGTCCATAAGTACGAACTTAGTGGTTACCGACCCCACATCCACTCCTAAATAAAGGTCCATTTAACTAACCTCCAGCTTTCTTTTCTTCAATTTTTTTCTTCTTTCCAGAACATCCATGAAGGCTTCTACCCGGGTAACTAATCCTGCCTCTCCAGAATGTTCGTCTATGGCTAAATGCAGAATGGGTAAGTCATAATCCTTACTTACTGCAGCGAGTATACTTTTAGCTACTACTTCAGGCATGCAAGTGAAAGGATAAAGGTGGACAACTCCATCAAATCCCCATTGAGCATAGCGAATGGTGCTACCTACCGTATCAATCCCTTCTCCTCCCACAAATCTCTTCAGGTAAGGTTTGGCTAACTTCCAGGCTTCTAATTTTTCCTGAGAGCGAGTAAAAGGTAGAGTATGCAGGACATATTCTACTGTTGAAACAGAGTTGTGCACATATGCTCCCAGGTCTCCTAGGATTTTTTCCACATTAAAATTTATTCTGGTCTCCTGAGCTATATAAATTTCTCCTACAATCCCTACTTTTATAAAGTCTTCCTTCTCTTTTCGCTTTAAACTTTTTAATTTCTTCAGAGTTTCTTCCCGGATAGCTTGAAAATTTTCTTCATTGTTTGCCTGGCGAAGTTGTTCCAGTGCTCCTTCTACTATTTCGTCTAATTTTTGAGGGTCTTTTACCTGAACACGCAGGGCTCTTCTTTCTTTTTCTAAGTCTTCGGTGAAGCACAAAATTTTCCAAGCTAAACTTGCTACTTTAATAACTCGAGAAGAAAGAACCCGTCCTCCAGCCATAGTTTGTAAAGCCCTTATAAAGGGGCGAATGCCATAGCGAGGATGGTCTAATAAAACGAAATTAACATTATATCCTAAATCCTCCAGAATTATATTCTGGATTTGGCCATAATAACCAAATCGGCAAGGTCCTACCCCCCCAGCCATAAAAATGGTATCAGCTCCCAGCTCAATTCCTTCTATAAAATTAGCAAGAGTAACTTTGAGGGGAAAACAAGCATTTTGAGGAGCTAATTTTACCCCGATTTCAATAGTTTTTTGAGTAATGGGAGGAGGGGTTACAATCTCTACTCCTAAAGTGGGGTAGAGAACTCCTAGAGCGATATCAAGATGAAGTAAATGAGGAAACGTAGCTTTCAAAGTTCTTATACCTCCACTCCATCATATCTACAAAAGCTTCTAATCGAGTGACTAAACCTGCTTCTCCAGTGTGTTCATCAATTTCCAAACGCAAATAAGGGAGAGACTCCTTTTCCCTTTTAATAAGGCGTTCGATTAGTTCTCCCACTAAAGAGTCTGGCCCGCATTCAAAGGAAACTAGATGGATGAATCCTCTAACCTCCGGATTTCTCTCTTTTAGATGGTATAAAGCACTACCGATGATTTCATTAGAAATAGTCCAGAAGCTGGGTTTAGGTATGGTAGAGAGATAGTATCTTCTCTTTTCTTCTTCTACCATATCAGGAGTGATAACCGAGTAACTGAGGTCGTTAACTTTCTTGGCAACATTCATATTTATATAACTATCACTTAGAAGATAGGTGTGACCGAGAAGAACTATCTTCTTTTCCCGGGGGGGAAGAGAATTTTTGTGGTCAATCAAATCTTCAGGGAGCATCCCTTTTTTCAGGTTGGCCTGATAATCCTGGTGGGCTTTTTCTGCTAATCTCAGCGCTTTCATGATTTTGCTTTCTTTAGTGGTGAAATGTTTACCAAGGTTTAAAAAGCCTTTTCGCCAGCCTCGGATTCCCTCTTCCCGCATATTAATTTCATCATCAATTATTCTTTCTTCAGGAATACTAAAAAGATTACGGGCTAAGTCAGGGAGAGCTAATATTTTAGGACAGTTATATTCTTTTCTGTGGAAACTGACTACCCGGGGAATAAAAAGTAAATCCACCCGGTCTTTAAGATAAAGAACATGTCCTAAAAATACTTTGGCCGGGAAACAAATTTCCTCCACCGCATAGGTTAAACCTTGCTGGATGATGCCTTTATTAGTAGGGGAGGAAATTACTATTTCTGCCCCTAATTCTTCCAGAAAAGTTTTCCAGAGAGCATAAAAACGGTAAAATAAAAGACCTCGCGGAATACCTACTTTCATTTTTTCACCTGCTTTAAAAAACATCTAGGTTTTATTATACAACTTAAACCCCAAAAAACAAAAAAACTTCCTTTCTACAAATTTAATTCTTTTATCATTCTAATCCATATTCCTCTCTGTCCTCTTTGCTGAAACCCGTTATGGAGATAAAACTCCTGAGCTTGGTAATTTTTTTCTCCTACCCATAACTCTATTTTCTTTCTCCCTCGAGAAATGGCAATCCGAGTTGCTTCTTCTATCAATTTTTTTCCTATCCCTTTTTCCTGAAATTGAGGGTCTACTACAAGTTCGTGAATTTCAGCCAGGTACTCTTTTCCTTCTCTCCAGTTAGTGTGCATTCCTGAGAATCCTGCCGGTTTATCTCCCTCAAAAGCCACTAAAAACCCCTCAGGGTCTCCCCTCCATAGCCAATGGAGATAAGCCACTATTTTCCAGTAGCTGTCCTCTCGATACTCAGGGAGATTTTCATAAGCTCGCTGATAAATGGAAACAAGCTCGGGAATTAATTCTTTAAGTCGATGATGACTCAGGTTTTTCTCAATTGTTGTTTCCGTCAATTGTCTCCCCCTTCTCTCGAAATCAAAAATGGATTTTCTTTGTTGTTTTTACTAATTATATAGTTAACCGCAAAATCCATTACAAAGACTAGAGGGGGAAAAAGACCCCCCCCTCATAACCCCGAACTATAAAGGGGCTTTGTCCCTTTATAATCCCCCAAAAAGCAAAAGAAAAAGACAAAAGACTGAAAAGACAAAAACTACTGAGGAAGGAGAAACCTTCCTCAGTGCCTGCGGCACTAAAGACGAAAGCACAATAGATGAAAGAAACTAAAACCAATTACGCTGGAAAAAAG
>DAOSVE010000073.1:0-8604 GCA_035593465.1 Candidatus Atribacteria bacterium
TTTTGGGGGTGATAGGGGGAGTCTTTTTCCCCCTATAGTCTGTTATAATCTTTTATATTAAGTAAGGAAGGTGAAGTAATTGGCTAAAGAGATAATAAAAGATATAAAGGCAAGAGAAGCTCTGGGGAAAGGAGTAGATATTTTAGCCGGTGTTGTCAGGATTACTCTGGGTCCTAAAGGCCGGAATGTTCTTCTGGAGAAGAAATATGGCTCGCCTGTTGTTACAAATGATGGAGTGACCATTGCCCGAGAAATAGAGGTGGAAGAACCAGAGGAAAATGTGGGGGTGCAGGTGGCTAAAGAAATAGCTACCAAGACCAATGATTTAGTGGGAGATGGAACTACTACTGCTTTAGTTTTAGCGCAGGCAATGCTCCGGGAAGGGTTAAAAAGTGTAGCTTTTGGCCATAATCCGGTTTTTTTCCGCCGGGGAATGGAAGAAGCACTGAGAAGAACCCTAGAGAAAATTAAAAGTTATAGCTTAGCGGTGGAGGATAAAAAAGCTATTTCTCAGGTAGCTTCTATCTCAGCTAATGACCCGGTAGTGGGAGAAATAGTGGCTCAGGCTTTAGAGAAAGTGGGAAAAGACGGAGTGGTAACTGTGGAAGAATCTAAATCATCCGAGACCACTATTGAGGTAACAGAAGGTATGCAGTTTGATCAGGGTTATCTTTCTTCATACTTTGTTACCAATAGCGAGCGGATGGAAGTGATTTTAGAAGAACCTCTCCTGCTCATTTGTGATTTCAAAATCGCTAATGTTGTCTCTCTTCTTCCTCTTTTACAGAAAGTGTTTGAGATGGATAGGCCTCTCCTTATAATTGCTGAGGATATAGAGCAGGAAGTATTAGCTACCCTGGCGGTAAATAAATTGCAGGGGGTGCTAAAAGTGGCAGTAGTTAAAGCCCCTGCTTTTGGAGATAGAAGAAAAGAGATTTTAGGAGATCTAGCCGTTTTAACTGGAGGGCAGGTAATCTCTCAAGATATAGGTATGAAGTTAGAAAAGGTAACCCCGGATCTACTGGGAGAAGCGGATAAAGTGCGTATAACTAAAGATAGCACCACTATTATTGGAGGGCGAGGAAATAAAAAAGATATCGAAGCCCGGGAAAGACAAATTAGAGCCCAGATAGAAAAAACTACTTCTACTTATGACCGGGAAAAGTTGCAGGAAAGGCTGGCAAAACTCCAGGGAGGAGTGGCTATCATCTGGGTGGGTGCCTCAAGCGAAGTAGAGTTAAAGGAGAAAAAGTATCGGGTGGAAGATGCCATAAGTGCTGCTAAAGCGGCGATAGAGGAAGGTGTAGTCCCGGGAGGTGGAGCACTTTTTGTGCATGTAGCCCAGGAGTTAGATTTTAGCGACTTAAGAGAAGAAGAAAGGCAGGGAGCCGAAGCTTTAAGGAAAGCTCTGGAAGCGCCAGCTTACTGGATTGCTGAAAATGCAGGTTACGATGGTTCTCTGGTAGTAGAAGAAATAAAAAAGAGTAGCTGGAGAGTGGGATTTGAAGCTCAAAAGGGAGAGTTTGTTGATTTAGTGGAAGAAGGAGTAATAGACCCGACTAAAGTGCTGCGAGTGGCATTGTCCAACGCTGAGAGTATTGTTTCTCTAATTTTAGTTTCTGAGGCTCTGATATTTGAAGCACCGGAAGAGAAAATTTGAGATTGAGCAAGGGTAATAGTATAATTTTGGACAAAACGGGAGAAAGGTGAGTAGAATGAAAAACTGGTTTAGAAGTGATAAAGGTCTTTTGCGTACTACTTACGGATTTGATGATGTTTCTCTGGTTCCGGGAGAAATTACTATAGACCCTCAAGAAGTGGATGTAACTACCACTATTGCTGATGAGAAGTTGAACATCCCTGTTTTAGGTGCCGCTATGGATGGAGTGATAGACCCTCGAATGGCAATAGAACTGGGGCATTTAGGAGGATGGGGAGTTTTGAACCTGGAAGGGTTATTCACCCGCTATGATGATCCTTATTCCATTATTGAAGAGATGATACAAAAGCCCCGGGAAAAAGTTACCGATTTTATCCAGGAAGTTTATCGGTCTCCTATAAAAGAACGCTTGGTGGGAGAGAGAATACAGGAAATAAAAAAGGGAGGAGTTAAAGCGGTAGCTTCTCTTACTCCTCCTCGGGTGGAAGCTTTAGGTAAAGTAGCACAAGAAGCAGGCTTAGATGTTTTAGTAATCCAGTCTACGGTGACTACCCTCCGACATTGCTCTTCTACTTCCCGGGTTTTAGATTTAGAAAAGTTTTGTCGGGAAACTCCTATTCCTGTAATTGTGGGGAACTGTGCTACTTATGAAGTGGCGTTAGAGTTAATGAAAGCGGGAGCAGCGGGAATATTGGTGGGCATAGGTCCCGGGGCGGCTTGCACCACCCGGGCAGTTTTAGGTATAGGTGTGCCGCAGGTTACTGCTACCTGGGATGCTGCTCGGGCGAGGGATACTTATTTAAAGGCTACAGGTAAATATGTGGCGGTGATTACCGATGGAGGAATGAGAGTGGGAGGAGATGTGGCTAAAGCTATCGCGAGTGGTGCAGATGCTGTGATGTTAGGGTCTCCTTTAGCTTCTGCTCAGGAGGCACCGGGGAAAGGACATCACTGGGGCATGGCCACTCCTGACCCTAATCTTCCTCGAGGAACTCTGGTTAAGGTAGGAATAAAAGGAAGTTTGAAAGAAATTCTCTTAGGTCCTAGCCACCTTACCGATGGTACTATGAATTTGATAGGAGCTTTACGGTCTTCGATGGGTTCTTTAGGAGCAAAAACTATCCCGGAGATGCAGGAAGTGGAAATTGTAGTTGCTCCCAGCATCTGGACGGAAGGAAAATCTTTGCAGAGAACCCAGGGAGTAGGAATGGGAAAATAGATAATGGATAAAATAGTTATTCTGGATTTTGGTTCTCAATACACTCAGTTGATTGCCCGAAGAGTTAGAGAATGTCAGGTTTACTGTGAGATATGGCCTTACCATCTTAAAGGATATGATTTAGACAGTCCGGAGATTAAAGGGATTATTCTCTCAGGTAGTCCCTACAGCGTAGGAGATGCCAATGCTCCGTCGCTTCCTCCCCAGATTTTAGAAAGTGGCAAACCCATTTTAGGTATTTGTTACGGGATGCAACTTTTAGTCAGCACTCAAGGGGGGAAAGTGGTGCATGCTCACGGTCGGGAGTATGGTAAGGCTCTGCTTGAGGTTTCCGAAAACCGGGGGATTTTCGAAAATCTGGCTGGGGACATAGTTTGCTGGATGAGCCATGGGGATAGCGTTAAAGAACTTCCTCCCGGGTTCCGGGGTGTAGCCCGAACGGAAAATTGTGAATATGCGGCGATAAGAGATGAGGCAGGGAAGATATGGGGTATTCAATTTCACCCTGAAGTCTCTCATACCCCTTTAGGCCGGGAGATATTGTCTAACTTTCTCTTTCGAGTTTGTGGCTGTCGACCGGAATGGACTCCTGAATCCATTGCCAAACAGCAAATTCAGTGGATCCGCAACGAAGTAAAAGATAAAAAAGTGGTGTGTGCTTTAAGTGGAGGAGTAGATTCGGTTACTGCCGCAGTTTTGACTTATCGAGCCATCGGGGAGCAGCTGACCTGCATTTTTGTGAATAATGGGCTGCTTCGCAAAGGTGAAGCAGAACAGGTTTTTTCCAAGATGAAGGAAATTTTAGGGAAAGGGCGAGTAATTTATCGAGATGCTGCAGAGCGTTTCCTTTCTGCTCTCCAGGGTGTTTTAGACCCGGAAGAAAAAAGAAAGATCATCGGTAGAACCTTTGTGGAAGTATTTGAAGAGGAAGCAAAAAAATTAGGGGATGTGTCTTATCTTTTGCAGGGAACTACTTATCCTGATGTTATAGAAAGCATCTCCGTTTATGGTCCATCGGTCAGGATAAAAACTCATCACAACGTAGGAGGACTACCTGAGCATATGCAACTCAAGGTGATAGAGCCTCTTCGTTTTCTTTTTAAAGATGAAGTGAGAAAATTAGCTCTGGAGCTGGATATTCCTGAGGAAATAGTCTGGAGACAGCCTTTTCCCGGTCCGGGGTTAGCGGTGAGAATCATTGGTGAGGTTACCGAAGACCGACTGCAAATTTTGCGGGATATGGATTTCATCATCGACCAGGAACTCCGAAAATCTCCTATTTACAAAAAGTTGTGGCAATCTTTTGGAGTATTGGTGCCGGTGAGGAGTGTGGGAGTGATGGGAGATGAAAGAACCTATAAATATGTGGGAGTGCTGCGAGCGGTGATGAGTGAAGATGGAATGACTGCTGATTGGGCGAGGATTTCCTATGATACTATGGATGCCATCGCTCGGCGGGTAGTGAACGAAGTGGCGGGGATTGGAAGAATGGTGTACGATATTACTTCCAAGCCTCCTGCTACCATTGAATGGGAATAAGAGGAGAAGAAAATGGCAGTTATTATAGTTGTAGGAACTCACTGGGGTGATGAAGGGAAAGGTAAAATAGTTGATTACCTGGGAGAAAATGCCCAGGTGGTAGTAAGAGCTCAAGGAGGCAATAATGCTGGACACACAGTGGTAGTAGGAGGAGAAAAATATGTTTTTCATCTTCTCCCTTCTGGTGTTCTTCATCCTGATAAAGTAGGGATATTAGGAGACGGGATGGTTGTTGACCCTTCTTCTTTTTTAGGAGAAATTGACTTTTTGCGTCAGAAAGGGAAGGATGTTTCGGGGAGACTATTTTTGAGCCCTAAAGCTCATCTGGTTTTACCTTATCATCGAATTTTAGACGGAATTTACGAAAATATTCGAGGTGGGGGAAAACTGGGAACCACGGGAAGAGGTATTGGTCCGGCTTATGAAGACAAAGTGGCTCGGTGGGGAATAAGAGTAGGAGATTTAGAAGACGAGAAACTTTTTGCCCGAAAACTGAGAGTGGTTCTGGATTACAAAAATCTTTTGTTAGAGCGAGCTTTTAGCCAATCTCCTCTTCCTTATGATAAAATTTTAGAAGATTATTTAGGTTATGCTTCTCTTTTAAAGCCTTATATCGCTGATACTTCCAAGATGGTTTACCAGTTTTACCGAGAAGGGAAAACCATCCTCATCGAAGGGGCGCAGGGCACCATGCTGGATTTAGACCATGGTACTTATCCCTTTGTTACCTCTTCTTACCCTGTGGCGGCAGGGTCGCTACTGGGGGTAGGGCTGGGGCCGGTTTCCAATCTAGAAGTGCTGGGAGTATGTAAGGCTTACACTTCTCGCGTGGGAGAAGGACCATTCCCTACGGAGCTCCGGGGAGAAACTGGAGATTATCTGCGAAAAAAAGGAGGAGAATACGGCGCTACCACTGGTCGTCCTCGTCGTTGTGGGTGGCTGGATGGGGTGGTTTTGCGTTATGCCGCGAGGATAAATGGCATAACCTCTTTAGCTTTGACTAAACTGGATGTTTTGGGAGGGCTGAGTTCTCTCAAAATATGTCGGGCTTATTCAATAGAAGGAGAAGAAGTGGATGATTTTCCCGTAAGTCCTCACTTGTGGGAAAGATGTGAGCCGATTTATGAAGAGATGGAAGGATGGGAAGAGGATATTTCTTCGGTTTCTTCTTATTCTGACCTTCCCTCTGCAGCCCGGCACTTCGTGGAGTTCGTTGAAGACTTTGTTCAAATTCCCATCGCTATAGTTTCACTGGGAAGTGGGCGAGAGAACACTCTGGTGAGAAAGGAGATTTTTTAACCACCATTTATGGAAGATATAGAAAAAGTAAAGCAGGAGATTGAGAATCTCCGTGCTATCATTCGTCACCATGATTATTGTTATTATGTTTTGAATAATCCAGAAATAAGTGATGAGGAATATGATGCTCTATTCAAGAAACTCCAGGAACTCGAAGCAAAGTATCCCGAGCTCATCACTCCCGATTCTCCCACTCAGAGAGTGGCCGGCCAGCCTCAGGAAGGTTTTGCCACTTTCCTGCATTATCGACCTCTTCTCAGTTTGAGTAATGCTTTCACCCCCGAAGAAGTGCGAGATTTCGATAAACGGGTAAAAAGGATGCTCAAAGCGGAGAGTCTGGATTATGTGGTAGAGCTTAAAATTGATGGCCTGGCTGTTAATCTGCGCTATGAAAATGGGATATTCGTTCGGGGAGCTACCCGGGGAGATGGAGTGGTGGGAGAAGATGTTACTCTCAATCTTAAAACCATTCACAGTATCCCCCTTCGCTTGCGAGGGGATAGAATTCCCCGGGTGATAGAAGTGCAAGGGGAAGCATACATGAGAAAAAAAGATTTAGAAAGATTAAATGAAGAAAGGAAAAAAGAGGGAGAGCCTCTTTTTGCTAACACCCGTAATGCAGCAGCCGGGTCTTTACGACAATTAGACCCCCGGATAACGGCACAGAGGAAGCTGGATATTTTTAATTATGGTGCTTTTGTGATTGATAGCGACTATGAGCCTTCCACTCACTGGGAACTGTTGAACTATCTCAAAGAGCTGGGATTCAAAATTAATCCTCATATCCAGCTGATTTCTGATATCGAGGAAGCCATCCGTATTCATGAAAAATGGGAAAAGGAGAGAAAAAACTTAGATTATGATATTGATGGTCTGGTGATAAAAGTAAATTCTCTATCTTACCACGAGATGTTAGGAGCAACCAGCAGAAGTCCTCGATGGGCTATAGCTTATAAATTTGAGTCTACTTATGCAATAACTCAAGTTCTGGATATTGAAGTAAATGTGGGCCGGACAGGGATTCTCACCCCTGTAGCGGTACTGGAGCCCGTAAATGTGGGAGGAGCGATAGTAAAGAGAGCTACTTTACACAATGAAGATGAAATCAAAAGAAAAGATGTGAGGATTGGTGACTGGGTGATGGTAGCTAGAGCAGGAGAAGTAATCCCCGAAATCGCTGGAGTATTAAAGGAGAGAAGGATGGGGGAAGAAAAAGTTTTTGTTATGCCTCGAGAGTGTCCGGTCTGTCATTCCCGGGCGATGAGAGAGGAAGGAGAAGTAGCCTGGCGGTGCATCAATGCCAGCTGTCCGGCTCAAATCAAAGAAAGAATTCGTCATTGGGCTTCCCGGGATGCTATGGATATCGAGGGTCTGGGAGAGAAATTGATTGACCAGTTAGTAGAGGGAGGATGGGTTAAAACCATACCTGACCTTTACCGTTTAAATAAAGAAACTCTTTTACAACTGGAGAGGATGGGAAATAAATCAGCTGATAACTTGCTGCGAGCTATAGAGAGGTCTAAAAGAAGAGAGTTACCTCGTTTCATCTATGCTTTAGGGATTCCCCATGTGGGGCAATTCATTGCCCGGCTTTTAGTCGAGCAATTTGGTTCTTTGGATAAGCTAAAAGAGGCAAAAGAAGAGGAGCTTCTGGCTATAGAAGGTATTGGCCCTACAGTTGCAGAATCAGTAAGGCAATTTTTTTCTAACCCTCAAAATCGCCACATGTTAGAGGAACTAAAGAGTTTAGGAGTAGGGCCGGAAGAGTTAAAAAAGAAAGAAGAAGGGCCTCTGGCAGGAAAAACTTTTGTTTTCACCGGTACTCTATCTAACTTTTCTCGAGACGAAGCTCGGGCTCTTGTGGAAGAGAGAGGAGGAAGAGCTGCCGATACGGTTTCTTCTCGAGTGGATTATGTAGTGGTGGGAGAAAATCCGGGGAGTAAGCTAGCTGTGGCTCGAGAAAAAGGGATAAAAATTCTCACCGAGGAAGAATTTTATCAGCTACTGGGAATTTAAAGAGGGAGGTGGTAAAATGAAGGAAGTGATTTCCCTTCAAGAATTGAAAAGGATAGCGCAGCTTTCTAAACTGGAATTTTCCGAAGAAGAGTTTCAAGGTTTTTTTAAAGATATTAATAATATCGCTGCCCATTTTGAAAAGTTAAACGAACTTGACCTGCAGGATGTTTCTCCTACTTCCCATCTTTCCTGGAGTGAGCCTCCTTTCTTTTCTGATGAGCCTCGGCCTGGAGAAGGTAGAGAAGAAGTGCTGAAAGTAGCTCCATGGGTGGCAGGTGGTTATTTCGTGGTGCCCCGGATAGTAGATAAAGAGGAGAAAAGAAATGAAGATAGAAGAGTTTAGAGATTTTACCATTGCAGATTATCACCATCTTTTTAAGGAGAAAAAGATTTCTCCTTTAGAGCTGGTCAATCTCTTTTTAGAAAGAATAAAAAGAGAGGAAGATAGAATTCATGCCTTTTTATTCGTAAATGAAGAGGAAGCGAAGAGCGAGGCACAGAAAAAAGCTGAAAACCCCCCTGATGAGTTTCCCCCTCTGTGGGGGATTCCGATAGCTATTAAAGATAATATTTGCACTCGAGGTATACCCACTACCTGTGGTTCTAAAATACTGGAAAACTTCACTCCTCCCTATGATGCTACAGTAATAGAGAGGCTTAAAAAAGCCGGGGCTATAATACTGGGTAAAACCAATATGGATGAATTTGCCATGGGTTCTTCTACTGAAAACAGTGCTTTTGGCCCTACTTATAATCCTTTTGACCGAAGAAGAGTTCCGGGAGGCTCGAGTGGTGGTTCAGCAGCCAGTGTTTGTTCTTTGGAGGCTCCTTTGGCTTTAGGGTCAGATACCGGAGGCTCGGTGAGGCAACC
>DAOSVE010000074.1:0-8551 GCA_035593465.1 Candidatus Atribacteria bacterium
TTATAATCTAATCATGTCCCACAATTGCTTTCTGGACACTATTTATGATTAAACCATAAAAACAGCCTACGGCGTAGACAAAAGACAAAAACCACTGAGGAGAAAAGCTTCCCTCAGTAGAGGTACACTCCCTTGCCAACTCCCAAAACACAAAAGACAAAGACCATAGAGAAAGACCTTGTCTTTCTCTATGCGTGGCGACCTTGAGTTTTTGACTTTCGATATAATTTACTTTTTAAAGTTTTTAACATTTTAATCAGTTTTGCGGGATACTATAATACACTCATGTTCATCAAAGTGACTAAATCAGGAAAATATGAATATGCTCAGCTGGTTCGCTCCTATAGAGAAAGGGGAGTAGTAAAACAAGAGGTGCTATTAAATTTAGGTAGATTAGATCAGATAGCCCACAATTCCAGTATCTAGCGTTTAGCCTCTAAAATTTAGAGCTTCCTCCATAACCTCAAGGGGTGCTTTTTCTCCAGTAAAAAGAGAAAAACTTTCTGCCCCCTGCTGAATCAACATTTCTTTCCCATCAAAGCTTTGAATCCCACTCCTTCTTGCTTTTCTAACTAAAGGTGTCAAACCCTGCCGATAAACCACATCTATTATCCAGACTGAAGGAGAGAGTTTCTCCCAGGGCAGGGATATTTCTTCTCCCTTTAATCCTAAAGAAGTGGCATTCACTATCACTCCCGCTTCTTGCCAGAGAGAGTCCCACTCTTCCATTTTTCCCCACTCTCCCACTTCTATCTCCAGAGAAAACTTTGCTCTTACCCAGTGAGCAAGGCTCTCTCCTCTTTCCCGGGTTCGGTTAATTATAAAAATAGAAGCTATCCCCTTTTTCCACAGAGCCCAAACTGCTGCTTTCGCTGCACCACCTGCTCCTAAAAGCAAAGCTTTTTTACCTTCTACGCTCACCCCTTTTCTCTCCAGGCTACGATACAGGCCTACCCCATCAGTGTTATAACCGATTAATTTTCCCTCTTCGTTAACTATGGTGTTAACTGCTCCTATAATCTGAGCCTCCTCTTCTAATACATCCAGAAAAGGGATTACTTCTTCTTTATAAGGAACAGTGACGTTTAAACCTCTGATAGAAAAAATTCGCATAGCCTCCAGCGACTTCTCTAGATAAGAAGGCGAAATATCAAATGCCAGATAGACAAAAGGAAGACCAAGATAAGAGAGGGCAGCATTTTGAAAAAGAGGAGAAAGAGAATGTGCAACAGGGTGGCCAATAACTCCCAGAAGCCGGGTTTGAGCAGTAATCATGCCTTTAGCCTTTTCAGTACTCGCCTTTCTATGCGCCTCACCAAACGGGTGAAAAATAGCTCTTTCTCATTTACTGGTGAAACAAGAACAGTAAAAAGACCTAAACGATTCCCTCCCCATACATCAGTAAAAAGCTGGTCACCTACCACTGCTACCTGGTTCTTTTCTAAACCCATCTGGGCCAAAGCTAAACGAAAAGCACCTCGACGAGGTTTTTGAGCCTGAGAAATCCCCGGGATATCAAGACTCTCTCGAAAATGATTCACTCTCTCTTCCAGAGCATTAGAGACCAGGAAAATCTTAAAACCTCGGCTTTGAGCTTCTTTTATCCAGGCTTCCACTCTCGGAGGGAGTTCAAAACCTCCCCAGGGTACCAAGGTATTATCCAGGTCAATTATCAAACCCCGAATACCTTTTTTCTCAAGAAAATCTAAAGAAACATCAGGAAGACTCTTTGCCATAAGACAAGGGGTAATTTTTCTTTTCAAGCTCATGGATTATTATCCTCTTTATGATGTAGATGTTCTTCGTAAGTTCGAGAAAAAGCATGCTTTCCATCGTCTTGCAAAACAAAATAGAGATAATCAGTTGCTGGAGGATTAAGAACGGAAAGCAAAGAATCCAGACCCGGGTTACATATAGCCTGAGGAGGAAGACCAGAAACGAGATATGTATTAAAAGGAGAGACAACTTTTAAATCTTCTTCCGTCACATTTTCTACTCTCAATCCCTTTTCTCGATAAAGAGCATAAACCACAGTAGCACAAGACTGCAGTTTTATACCCTGTTTCAGGCGATTGATAAAAACGGAGGCTACCACAGGTTTCTCCTCCTTCCATTTTGCTTCTTTTTCCACTATAGAAGCTAATATTACCACTTCTTTCAAAGATAAAAAAGAATGCGAGGTTTGATAATGAGGAAGGAAGACTTCCTCAAAATGATGCAGCTGAGTCTCTATTACTTTTTGGGGAGAGGTAAAGGGAGAAAAATAATACGTATCAGGGAAAAGAAAACCTTCCAGGCTGATAACTCCTTCTAACCAACTAGCTGAAAAAAGCTCTGGTTTATTGATGAAATCCAGGTAATCGCCAGCAGAGCAAATACCCTTTTCTTCTAAAACTTTTGCCATTTCCTCAGAAGTGAAACCTTCTGGAAAAGTAACTTTTTCATAATCGGGGCCTTGAGTCAACTTTTTAACTACTTCCTTTACTGACTCTCCCGGATAGAAAAAATAATTACCAGCTATTAGCTTATCCTGATGGGATAAAAAAAGAAAAAGCCGGAAAAGGGAAGAAGGAACAATGCCTTCTTTTTCCAGAACGCAGGATATTTCTCGTCCTGAAAGACCGCTTTCAATCACTACTATTTTCCCTTCTCCTTTTTCCCCCTCATAATAAAAAGCCAGCGCTAAAAAAAGACACAATATCCAGCTGAGAGAAAGACAGAGAATAAACTTAAACTTCATTTCCGGTGTGAGAAAGATAAGTTTCCAGAATTAAAGCAGCAGAAACTTTATCTACCACCTTTCTCCTTTTTTTTCTGCTGAGGTCTGCCTCTATCAATCTCTTTTCTGCTTCCTTAGTGGACAATCTCTCATCCCACAACACTACTTCTCCCCCGAAAGATTGTTCCAATTTTTTCTTAAATTTCTCTACCTTCCGGGCTTCTTCCCGAAAGGAAGCATCAAGGTGAAGAGGTAAACCTATCACTATCACCTCAGCTTTTAGCTCTTCTGCTAAAGCTAAAACTTTATTTACCCCTTCCTCGCCTTCTGCTTCTATCACCTTACAGGGGAAAGAAAAACCAGTCCCCTGGTTAAAAGCTACTCCTATCCTTTTTTCTCCCCAATCTATAGCCATTACTCTCTTCATAACTTCTCTATCCAATCATCCACAAGAGAAATCAGCTCTTCCCACTTTTCTTCTGGCAATCCTCCAAACTGGGCTAAGTTAGGTCTTCCTCCCCCGCCTCCTCCTATTTTTTGACTCCACTCCTTTATCATTTTTCCTAGATTTACCTCCGATGGTAATCCCACACCAGCAAGAACTCCTTGAATTTTTCCTTCTTTCTTTAACCCTAAAACTACTACCCCTTTCTGGATAAGAGGCCGGAGATGATCTACCACCTCTTTCAGAAAATCAAGGTCTAACCCATCTTCTTCCTCCAGATAGGAAATAAGGGCAACTTTCTCGTTATTGATTGATGAAATCCGACTCTGAATCTTATCTTCTATTCTCCATTTTTTTTCTTTTTCCAAAACTTTTTTGAGTTCCTTATTCTCATCCACTACTTTTTCTATATATCCTTCCAGCTTATCTTCTTCTACATTGATAGCTTTAGTGATATCCTGTAAGATTTGTTCTTTTTGATTAAGATAAGAAAAGGCAAAAGGCCCAGCCACTCCTTCGATTCTCCTCAGGCCTCTTCCAATGCCGGATTCGGATTTAATTTTAAAAAGCAAAGCCTGGGAAGTATGAGTAAGGTGAGTCCCCCCGCAGAGCTCTGCCGAATAGTTTCCTACTCTCACTATTCTCACAGTCTTTTCATATTTTTCCTCAAAAAGAGCCACCACTCCCCTTTTTTGAGCTTCCTCTAAAGTGGAAAAGGTAATATGCACCGGCAAATCTTCAAAAATCTTTTCATTAACCAGAGATTCTATTGCTTTTATCTCCTCCCCGGATAAAGGAGCAAAGTGGGTGAAGTCAAACCGCAGCCCCTCTTCTCCTACCCAGGAACCGGCCTGTTTAACCTGCTCTCCTAAAACTTCTCGCAAAGCACGGTGAAGAAGATGAGTAACGGTATGGTGAATCTCCATCGCCCTCCTCCGCCACTTTTCAATCTGAGCACGTACTTTTTCTCCCTCTTTTATGATTCCTTTTTCTACCACTCCCCGGTGGATAATTAAAGAGGAAGAAGGAGCGTTTACTTTCTCTACTTTTATTTCTCCTTGAGAAGAAACGATGAAACCTTTATCTCCCTCCTGTCCTCCTCTTTCAGGATAAAAAGGAGTTTTTTCTAAAACTACCATTACTTCTTCTCCTTTTTCCACCTTTTGCACTCTTTTTTCCCCAGAAAAAAGAGCCAAAATTGTGGTTTCTGCTTCCTCTTCTTCATAACCCACAAAGTCACTCACCAAGCCAGAGAAAATTTCTTCTTTATCTTTTCTTTCCTTAAATTCCTGTGCCTTTTCTTCATAAGCCTGACGAGCCCTGGTTTTTTGTCTTTCCATTTCTTTTTCAAACTCTTCTTGAGAAAAAGACAAACCTTCTTCTTTTAATATTTCCGAAGCTATATCAGGAGGGAAACCATAAGTGTCATAAAGGTAGAAAATTTCTCTTCCCGGAATTACTCTTTCCCCTTTTTCCCGAAAACGAGCAATCAAATCTTCCAGATATCCCATCCCCAGTTGCAAAGTTTCCTCGAACTTTCTTTCTTCCTGGAGCACTACCTGGGCAATCAATTTTTCTCTATCTCTCAGTTCTGGATAATAGTCCATAATTTCTATCACTACAAAAGCCAGCTCCGGTAAAAAAGGACGATGTAGAGAAAGCTTCTGTCCGTAGCGATGAGCCCGGCGAATCAAACGGCGCAAAACATAACCTCTACCTTCGTTAGCAGGATAAACTCCATCCCCTATCAAAAAAGTAATGGCTCGAACATGGTCAGCAATAATTCGAAAATAGGGGCGCAAATCTTCTCTTTGATAGCTAACTCCGCTCATCTTTTCTATCTCTTTAATTATCGGTAAAAAAAGGTCGGTTTCAAAATCAGTCTGAACTTTTTGTATTATCGAGGTAATTCTCTCCAAACCCATTCCAGTATCGATGTTTTTATGGGGTAATTCCCGGAGAGAACCATCACTTCCCCGGTCAAACTCCATAAACACCAGGTTCCATACCTCTAAATATCGGTCACAATCACAACCCGGACGACAATCTGGCCGTCCGCATCCCCTCTCCACTCCTGTATCATAATAAATTTCAGAACAATAACCACAAGGACCTGCTGGTCCTGAAGCCCAAAAATTATCTTCATCCCCCAGAAACACTATCTTTTCCTCCGGGATACCTACTATATCCCTCCAGACTGCAAATGCTTCTTCATCATGGCGGTGAACCGAGATCCATAACTTCTCGGGAGGAAGCAATAGATTTTGAGTGAGAAATTCCCAGGCCCAGGAGCAGGCTTCTTTTTTGAAGTAATCACCAAAAGAAAAATTGCCCAGCATCTCAAAAAAAGTATGATGACGAGAGGTATAGCCCACTCTCTCTAAGTCGCTTATTCGCACACACTTCTGTACCGTAGCTGCCCGACGAAAAGGAGGCGATACTCGGCCTTCAAAAATGGACTTAAAAGGCACCATACCAGCAATAGTCAAAAGAATAGTGGGGTCTTCGGGGATAAGAGAAGCACTGGGTAAAATTTGGTGTCCTTTTTCTTCAAAGAACTGAAGAAAAGCTTTCCTGATTTCGACACTGGTCATAGCTTGTATTCTCCTTTTTAAAATCCACTATTTGAAAAGTATGAAGTCTTCGATTAGAAGAGGGCATCCAGTGAATAGTAAGGGGGAAAGCAAATTCAGGCTGCAGTTTTCCTTTCTCTAACCAATGGAGGGAAGAAGGATTACGATACTGTCCTAGATTAGCTCTGGCTATTAAAGTAACAGGACTATCCACCCAGCTAACCTCATCTATTTCCTCGATAGAAGAAAGAATAGCGGTTATTTCCTCCCTCAAATGTAAAGAAGGCAGAGGTTTAACGTTAACTAAAGCAACATTGCGACTAAGAGGACCAATTATTTTCACATTAGCTATATCCCTTTCTATATTTCTCTCCTTTAATATTTTAAGGAGAATCTCGTTACTCTTTACCACTGCCTGAGCCTGATAAGGAGAAGCTAAAGGCTTTAAAAGATGTTTTAGTAGACACCCTTCTCGAAGTCTATTTTCCCCTATCCTTAGCAAAGGAAGAGAAAGAGAAGAAGCCAGATTTATAATTTCTTCTTTACTAAGTTCAAAAAGAGGAGAATAAGTGTTATTAAGTAACTTTACTCCTCTTTTCCCCCAGCTATCACTCTGGTTAGCGCCTCCTACAATTAAAACTTTATCTCCGAAATAACGACGGATAGTTCCTAACTTGGCTTCTTTAGTGCAACGATTGCAGGAAGGACCGGCTTTCATAATTTCTTCCATCACTTTTCGCCCAGGGAGATAAACATGGCTTACCCCTAAGCTTTTCACCCAGTAGTCAATATTTTCCCGGGCTAAAGAAGGAAAATAAATATCCCAGTCCACAGTACAAGATATTACCTTTTCTTTTCCCAAGGCTTGAAGAGAAAGAAAAAGGGCTACAGTACTATCTATCCCTCCAGAAAAAGCCACTACTACTTGTTCAAAAGAAGAAGCTACTTCTCTTAGTTTCTGGATAGCATCCTGAGCCCATACTGAAGAGCTGTACTGACCGGTCATTTTTTGAGACTGTTCAAAAAGTCAGTTAATTTGCCTCCCACCATATCTCCTAAGGTTACTTTACCATTGGAAGAAGTATAATCTTTTTCTTCCTCCTGCGAAGCTTGTTTAATACTCAATCCAATCTTTCTTTCCCGGTCATCAAGCTTGATGACCTTTACTTTCACTTTTTCGCCTTCTTTTAATGTTTCAGAGGGAGAAGAGATGCGCTGGTTAGAAATTTCCGAGATATGAACTAAACCATCCCACCCTTTTTCTAACTCTATAAAAGCACCGAAATCTACCAATCTAACTACCTTTTTAAGATGAACACTACCTACAGGATATTTACTCTTAATTTCCTCCCAGGGGTCGGGAAGAGTTGCTTTTCTGCTAACCACAATTCTCTGTTCTTCAGGATTAAACTCTATAATTTTGAGAGATACAGTCTGACCCCGCTTCAGCACTTGATTAGGATGTTTAACTGGCTCCCAATCTAACTCCGAAACAGGAAGCAGAGCTTCTACATCTGGAACCAGCTCTACAAAAGCACCAAAATTCATCAACCTCCGTACTTTTGCTTCTACTAGATCTCCTACTTTCCATTCTCTGCCAATCTCTTCCCAGGGATTAGGTCGAAGTTGTCGAATACTCAAAAGAATTTGCCGATTCCGGGTATCAATTCCTAAAATTTTTGCTTCTACTACCTGGTTTCTCCTTACTATTTCGCTGACCCGGTTAACTCTCTTCCAGGATAACTCTTCAAGCGGTATTCGTCCCTCTACTCCCTCTTCAATCTCCCCCCATACTCCCCGGGGGGTAATTGAAGATATTCTCAATCGGACGGTGCTACCCAGAGGATATTTTTCCTCTATACCTTCCCAGGGGTCGGGCAAAACCTGTTTAATACCCAGAGAGATTCTTCTCTTGTTTTTATCTACTTCCAGTACCCGAGCTTCTACTAGGCTACCTACTTTGACCACTTCTTGAGGATGCTTCACATAACCCCAGGAAAGGTCGGAAATATGAATTAATCCTTCCAGACCTTCTTCTATTTCTACAAATACTCCAAAGTCTCGAACAGAAACTACTTTACCTTTAACTATATCACCAGGTTTTATTTTTTCATCTATATTTTCCCAGGGGTCAGGTTGCAGTCTCTTAAGACTTAGAGATATTTCTTCCTTCTCCGGGTCAAAAGCAATAACCTTTACTTCTACTTCTTCTCCCTTTTCGAAGAGTTCTTCTAAATTTTCAGAGGTTTTCTTCCAGGAAACTTCTGAAACATGTAAGAGGCCATCTACTCCTCCTAAATCTATAAAAACTCCAAAATTGGTGATATTTTTTACTATTCCCTTTCTTACTTGCCCTACTTCCAGGGAGTCAAACAATTCCTTCTTCTGGCGCTTTCTTTCTTCCTCCAGAACTACCTTTCTCGACACCACTACATTCTTTGTCTTCCTGTCAGATTCGATTACTTTAACTGAAATAGTTTTATCTATAAACTCATCCAGATTCTTGGGGACAACATCGACACAAGAAGCAGGTAAAAAGGCGTTGATTCCTACATCTACAATAAGTCCACCTTTAACTCTCTTTTTGACTTTAGCAGTTAAAGTTTTATTTTGACTTTGACTCTCTTCTATGTCTATCCAGGCTCCCTGGTAACGAGCCTGTTCTCTGGAGAGCCATACATAGCCCTGTTCATCGACATGGGTAACTACTACCCACGTTTCGTCACCTTCTTCTAACTGATTCTCTACTTCTCCTTCTCTGCCCACCATTTTTTCTCGCAAAGGCAATAAACCTTCCGATTTAGAGCTTATGTT
>DAOSVE010000075.1:0-8507 GCA_035593465.1 Candidatus Atribacteria bacterium
TCTGTGATAGGAAAGAGAAGCCATTCATCGATAATAAGTAAAGGAATCTTTGCTATCTGGCGTTTGAACTTAATAAACTGCTCTTGTTCATTGGCCTTTGCCAGATGAAAATCACAGCAAAATTCTTCTTCACTGATGGACGCCAATGATGCAAGCGTTAGCCATCCTCTCTTTTGGGCATGCTGTAGAACAAGGGCAATCGTGTTACGAGATACCTGGTGGCTTTTAGCTACCTGTCGTTGACTTATACCACTGTAAACAGCACGCACTAAGGTTAAGTAATTTGACATATCAAACCTCCTGTAAAAAGATTTACCACTTTCGTGGCATGAGATAATCCTACAGGATTTGGTTTGTTAAGGTGGTACTAAATGGGCGCGCTACTGGCGCTTTTACTCCGCGCGCTTGGTTCTAAACAGCCGTGTTTCGCACCCCGTCTGTTTGCTTATGTGACAATCTATTTCCCCTATTTATGAAATCTTCTATTAGGTATTCACTGAGGAAGACGCTTTTTCTTCCTCAACGCTGGAGTGCATTTATCCAGCGTAATTAGTTTTAGTTTTTTTCATCTATTTTGCTTTTTTATGTTCTTTGTCTTTTCCCGGGGATTATAAAGGGGCAGAGCCCCTTTATAGTTTAGATTCCTGGTAGAGCTATTTATAATTTTATTATACCTCATCCAGAGCCTGGCGATAAGAAGAAAGGAGGCGGCGGAATGCAGGTTGAGGATGTTTTTCTTCCTGAAGAATTACCTGCAGGAGCGCCGATCCCACTATCACTCCGTCGGCAATCTGGGCCAGTCCTTTAGCTTTCTCTGGAGAGTCCACTCCAAAGCCGATGAGAACCAAAGAAGAAGAGACACCTTTTATAACCTCTACTACTTCTCGGAGATGTTCTTTTTCTATCTCCACCTGCCCGGTCGTGCCTTTACCGGAAACCAGATAGACAAAACCTTCACTCTCTTTAGCAATCTGCTTTATCCTCTCCGGGGGAGAAGTGACCGAAGCAAGCAATATTCGGGATAAATATCCCTCTATATCTTTTTCAAAATTTCTTGCTTCCCGGGGGAAATCGGCGATGATTAAACCTGAAAATCCGGCATTTTGGAAATCTCGAGCAAAACGAGAAAAACCATATTGATAAACGATGTTACCGTAAGTCATAGCTATCAAAGGAAGAGTGGTTTCTTCTTCTTTCAAAGTTTGCGCAACCAGCTGAGGTGTAACTCCTTTTTCCAGAGCTCTCTGGGAAGTAGTTTGAATTACAGGGCCATCAGCTATGGGGTCAGAGTGAGGAATGCCGACTTCCAGCGCATCTACCCCTTCTTCTTCGCAGATATGCATCAAATCCAGAAAAGTGGGAATATCGGGATAACCAAAAGTGAGGTAGGGAAGAAAAAGTTTTCCTCTTTGTCTTCTCCCTTCTAACTTGCCTTTTAATATGTCAGTCATTTTTCTTTTCCTCCTCTAAATAGCGTAAAACTTCTTCTACGTCCTTGTCTCCTCGTCCGGAGAGGCATATCACCATAACTTTCCCCGGGAGTTTTGGGGCTATTTTAGAAGCATAAGCTACGGCATGGGCACTCTCTAAAGCCGGTATGATTCCTTCTTTTTTAGAAAGTTCTAAAAATGCTCCTACTGCTTCTTCATCGTTAACTGAGACATACTGAGCCCGGCCGGAGGAGAAAAGATAACTGTGTTCTGGCCCCACCCCGGGGTAGTCAAGGCCGGCAGATACGGAATGAGTCTCCTGAATTTGTCCGAACTCATCCTGTAAGATGTAGCTCAGGCTTCCGTGGAGAATCCCTTTTCTTCCTCCTCCAATACTGGCAGCATGTTTTCCGCTTTCTATTCCCATTCCTCCTGCTTCTACTCCTATAAGAGCTACCTTTTCCGGAACGAATTCGTAAAACATCCCCATAGCATTACTTCCTCCTCCCACGCAGGCTAAAGCGTAGTCAGGTAGTCTCCCTTCTTTTTCCATTATCTGCTGTTTAGTTTCTCTACCGATTATGGACTGAAAATCTCGTACCATCTGAGGATAAGGATGAGGTCCCACAACAGAACCGATAACATAATGAGTGGTATCTAAATTCCTCACCCAGTCTCTCATAGCTTCGTTAATAGCATCTTTCAAAGTCTGGCTTCCACTGTAGACCGGAATCACTTCTGCTCCTAATATCTCCATGCGAAAAGCATTGAGTTTTTGTCTTTCTATGTCTTTGGCTCCCATATATACCTGGCACTCTAAATCTAAAAGAGCGGCAACAGTGGCGGTAGCTACTCCATGCTGTCCGGCTCCGGTTTCGGCAATAATTCTCTTTTTACCCATTTTTTTAGCCAATAGCGCCTGGCCCAGAGTATTATTTATTTTATGAGAGCCGGTATGGTTTAAGTCTTCTCTTTTTAGATAAACCCGTGCTCCTCCCCAGGATTTGCTGAGGGATTGAGCAAAATAAAGCGGGGTGGGTCTTCCAGCATAGTTTTCCAGGTAATAATTTAGCTCTTCCTGGAATTGTTTATCCTTTCGGTAATATTGGTAAGCCTCTTCTAACTCTTCTAAGGGGTGAACTAAAATTTCTGGAACAAACCTCCCCCCGAATTCTCCAAAAAATCCCAGATTTTCCATTTCATTTTCCTCCTGCCTTCTCTAAAATTTTCCTCACTTTTTCCGGGTCTTTTTTCCCGGGGTAAATTTCCACCCCGCTATTTAAATCCAGAGCGAAGGGATGCAAGAGAGAAATACACTGCAGGATATTTTCTTCTCTCAAGCCTCCTCCGATTATAATCGGTCTGGGAAAATCAACTCCTTTTATCTTTCCCCAGGGGAAAGTCATCCCGCTTCCTCCTCTTTTACCATCAAAAAGCAGGAAATCTACCACCGGAAGATATTCTTCTACTTCACGAGTATCAAATTCTTCTCCCACAGAAAAGGCTTTGATTATTCCTCTCCCTAAGTTCTCGCAAAAAGCAGGGTCTTCTCTACCATGTAATTGTATTAAGTCAAAACCACAAAAGACCTGCAGCCTTTTTACCTCCTCTGCACTCTGATTTTGAAAAACTCCCACCTTTATTATCCGGGAAGGTAGAGAGCTAACTATCTCTTTTGCTTTCTCTGGAAGGATAAAGCGGGGGCTATCCTCCACCAGAATAAATCCCAGAGCCCAGAGCGGAAACTCACTCAAAAGCAGAACATCATTTTTTTCTTTAATGCCACAAACTTTAACTCTGGGCAACTTTAGCTCCTCTCTGGAGTTCTTTCAGTTTCTCTGCCGGATGCAGAGAGGCAAGCAGCGTCTCCCCTATCAAGAAATTGTTTATTCCTTTATCCATCAGTTTTTCGATATCTGCTCTATTTTTAATTCCGCTTTCTGCTACTACCGGAATTGAGGGTGGAACTTCTCGACGAAGTCGCTCTGAAATTTCAAGAGCAACTTGAAAAGTGGCCAGATTACGATTGTTGATACCAATTAAAGGAGCGCCAGCTTCCAGCGCTTTTTCTACATCCTTCTCATCATGAACTTCCACCCAGGGGACGAGGTTCAAAAGAGTACAGAGATAAACAAAGCGCTGCAAGCGTTCCCGGGATAGAATACGAGCAATGAGAAGAAGAGCATCTGCCCCCCATTGAGCTGACTCATAAATCTGGGTTTCCTCTATCACAAAATCCTTACGGAGAAGAGGGAGAGAGGTAAATTTTCTCACTTCCTGAAACATCTCCAGGCTTCCTTTAAAGTAATCCTCTTCCGTAACCACAGAAATTGCCACCGCTTCTCCTGCTTCGTATTCTTCTAAATAAGGAAGGAAACTTCCTTCTATCAATTTCCCTCGAGAAGGAGAAGCTCTCTTAATCTCAGCTATGATGTTAGGTCCGGACAGATATTTAAGAGAAGGAAGAAGAGGATTTCTCCTCCCCTCTCTTCTCTTAAATATCTCCACTACTTCCCGGGGAGAATATTGTTTTCCCTCTAGAAGCCTCCTTTTCTTTCCTCCTACTATTTTTTCCAGAAACCCCTCCATCATTTTCCCTCCAGAGCTCTACTTATCCTCACCACTTTTTTCAACGTTTGTAACACTCTCCCTGAATCAATAGCTTCTTCTACCTTTTCAATCGCTTCTTCTAAGTCTCGAGCCTTTTCTCCTATCCAGAGCAAAAACGCACTATTCAAAACTATTGCTTCTCTTCGTGCTCCTTTTTCTTCTCCCTGGAGGATGTTCATAAAAATTTGAGCATTCTCGGGGGGCGTTCCTCCCCGAAGTTCCTCTATGTCTCTTGTTGGAAAACCTGCTTCTTCGGGGTGAAAGGAAGAAAAGGTTATTTTATCTCCTTCTACCAAAGCTAATTTACTTTCTCCAATTGTACTTATCTCATCTACTCCTGGCTCTCCCCATACCACCAATCCTCTTTTTACTCCTAAAGAAACTAAAGTTGAGGCGATAGGTTCAATAAGCTCGGGAGAATAAACTCCCACCAGCTTATAATCCATGGGACAAGGATTGGTAAGAGGTCCTAAGAGATTGAAGACAGTTCTGATTCCTAATTCTTTTCTTACTCCCTGTACCGCTCGTGTGGCAGGATGATAGAGAGGTGCGTAGAGAAAGGCGAAACCTGTTTCTTCAAAAAGGATCTGCATTTTCTCTCTTTCCATATCTACTTTTATTCCCAGGTTCTCCAGTAAATCTGCGCTGCCACAGCGGCTGGAAACTGAACGATTACCATGTTTTACTATTTTTAGTCCGGAGGATAAGGCCACAAAGGCAGAAGCGGTGGAAATGTTGAAAGTCCCCTGGCCATCTCCTCCAGTTCCACAGTTATCGGCCACAGAAAGAGAAGAAATCGAGAAATTTACTGCTTTTTCTCTCATTGCCTCGGCAAACCCGGTAATTTCTTCTCCATCTTCTTTGCGCATCCGCAGGGAAGACAGGAGTGCTCCCATCTGGGAAGAAGTAAACTCTCCTTCCATCAAGTTTCTCATCAGGGAATAAGAGTCCTTCCTGCTTAACCTTTTTCCTTCTATCAGATATTCTAAAAAATCTCGAGCTGTTTTTAACATGAGAGTCCCACCTCCAGAAAATTCTTTAGAATGGTTTTACCCTGAGGGGTTAAAACTGATTCGGGGTGAAATTGCACCCCGAAAAGAGGGCGATAAATATGTTGCAAAGCCATTATTTCTTCACTTTCTGTTTGGGCAATGACTTTCAGGGAAGGTGGTAAACTCTCTCGCTCAACAATGAGGGAGTGATATCTACCTACCCAGATCTGGGGAGGCAATCCTCGAAAAAGAGGAGAGGGGAAAAGGCAAACTAAAGACTTTTTCCCGTGGCAAGGTTGGGGAGCTTTTACTATTTTCCCCCCTTCAACATAGGCAATGCACTGATGGCCAAAGACACACCCCTAAAGTAGGGATAGAGGGGAAATGAGTAATTATCTCATTGGTGATTCCTGCCTCCCGGGGCTCTTTGGGACCGGGAGAGATAACAATTTTGGTTGGTTTCATTTTTTCCACCTGAGAGAGGGAAACCTCATCATTGCGGAATACTTTGATTTCCTCCGCAGTTAGCTCTCCTAAATACTGCACTAAGTTGTAGGTAAAAGAATCGTAATTATCAATCAAGAGAATCATTAACTGTTCCTCCTTCCAGCTAAATTTAAAGCTAAGAGTAAAGCTTCGGCTTTACTCCGTATTTCCTCATATTCTCTCTGAGGGAGAGAATCATAAACAATTCCTGCCCCGGCCTGGACTTCTGCCTGGCCTTCCCGGAAAAAGATGCTGCGGATTACGATGCAGGTATCCAGATTTCCGTTTAAGCTCACATACCCTAACGCTCCAGCGTAAGGCCCTCGAGGGAGAGGCTCCAGCTCTTCGATTATTTCCATGGCTCTCACTTTAGGTGCTCCGCTAACTGTTCCTGCAGGAAAAGATGCCTGTAGTGCTCTCCAGGGAGAGATACGGGGAGCTAAATTACCGGAAACAGTGGAGACGATGTGAAAAACATGGGAATAGCGCTCTACATCCATAAATTTTTCCACCTGTACTGTTCCTCTTTCGCACACTCTCCCTAAATCATTTCTTCCCAGGTCTAAGAGCATCACGTGTTCGGCAATTTCTTTTTCGTCATGGAGTAAATCTTCTATTATTTCTTCTTCAGGAGTGGAAGATAGTCTTTTTCTCGTTCCAGCGATGGGTTTAGTAAAAATTTTCCCCTTCTCTATTTTTATGAGCATCTCCGGAGAAGAGCCGGCTATCTGAAACTGGTCGGTCTTCAAATAAAAAAGATAAGGAGAAGGATTCAAGGAACGCAAAAACCGGTAGGGAACAAAAGGGTCACCAGAAAAAGACTGAGAAAAGCGCTGAGAAATGACCACTTGAGAAGTATGCCCCTCCCGGATAAAGTCTCTCACTTTTTCTACTTTCTCTCTAAATTCTCCCTCAGTGAGGGAATGCTCCACCTCTCCCCGAACTTCAAAAGAAGAGGAGGGAGAATATGAGGGCTGGAGTAATCTATTATAAGTTTCTTCTATCCATTTTTTTCCCTCATCATAATCCATTTCTTCATCCCCCCGAGCAATATATACTATCCCTAAGAGATGTTTCAGGTGGTCAAAATAGAGAAAACGGTTGCTCTTTATCCAGTAAGATAGAGGATAGTTTATCTTCCGCCGAGGAATGGTTTTTTCCCAGGTTTTCACTGCATCATAGCTCAGAAAACCCACTGCTCCTCCTAAAAAGGGAAGAGGAGGTTCGGGATAAACAGAATAAGAGGGGAATTTTTCTTCCAGAAGCGAAATAATATCGACAAAACCCTCTACTTTTACTTCCTCCCCACCTGGGATTAAAAAAGAATAGCGCCCCCATTTTTCTCCCCTTTCGGCACTTTCCAGTAAAACCAGAGGAGTTTCTTCACTAAATTTATCCACTAAGGATACCGGAGTAAGCCGGTCGGCCAGCTGCTCGGTATAGAGAGGAATGAAATCATAACCCTCTGCCGACAATTTCTTAAATTTCCCCTTTTCTGGTTTTATCTCCATATTTTCCTCCCATATAAAAAAGCCCTCGTCAAGAGACGAGGGCTTAAACTCGCGGTACCACTCTAATTAACGGCGCAAACCGTTCACTCGTTCGGTACAAAAACTACTATACCTACTTTCTTTAGCGGGAAAGAACCGTCTCAACCTACTCGAGTATTCTCTTTCGATGAGCTGCTCCGAGGCCCATTCACTTTTTTCTCCAGCACCAGGCTCTCACCTGCCCTGGCTCTCTGTGGTTGAAGGAAAAAAGCTACTCTCCCTCATCATTGCTTTTCTTATTGGCGCTTATTAAAGCACAACTTTTTCTCTTCGTCAAGGGGGGTAGGCTGACATTGGGAAAATCCTGTATTTTTTCTTTCACTTTCTTACCTTCAGGTGCTATTGTGCTATTATGTTGTTATAAATTGTAGGTGGTGGAAATGAGAAAGAAAGATAATTCTTTGTACGATTTAGCCCTCCGTTTTTATGAGAAGGGAAGGCGTGCTATTGTCCCTCTTTTTGGGTATTCTGGTCTTCAGTTTACTGGAACTACTATTAAGCAGAATCAATTTAACCACCTGGTACAATTTCATTCTCTGAGCCGTCTTTATGACCGTTTCCGTCCTGATGCCATGTTTTTCCTCATGGATTTGTCGGTAGAAGCCAGTGCTTTGGGGTTGCCAGTTCGTTTTCCTTTAGAGGAAACTCCTTCAGTGGAAGCTCATCTAATAAAGAGTAAAAATGACCTGGATAAATTCCGTAAAATTGATATTCTGGGTGATGGAAGGGTTATCGTTTATTTGGAAACACTGAGACATATGCGAGCTGCTTTTCCTTGCCCGGTGGCAGCTTACGTTATAGGTCCTTTAACTTTATCGGGTTTGTTAATGGGAGCTAATGAGCTGGCAATTAAAAGTATTCTGGAGCCAGATTTTTTTGAAGAGGTTTTAGAATTTTCTCATCAGGTAATTATGAGATATGCTCAAGCTTTGCGAGAAAATGGAGCAGAGTCTATTATGGTTCTAGACCCTACTGCAGTAATTTTTGGTCCACAGCAATTTCGTCAAACTGTTTCTCGTTTTTATAGGGAGATGGTAGGAATTCTGGACGATGTGGAGATTACTCTTCATGTGTGTGGCAATACTTTCCATCTCTTGGAGGAGATGGTAGACTCTGGAGTAGCAGGTTTGAGCCTGGATAGTCTGGTAAATATGAAAGAAGCATCCCAGGTAGTAGGAGAAGGCATTCTACTTATGGGAAATATAAGCCCGGTTAAAATGCTGTTTGGCTCCCCGGAAGAAGTTTATGGTGAAACCTGGAATCTTTTAGAAAGCATGAGGGATTTCCCTTTATTTATTTTGAGTACTGGTTGTGACCTGCCTCAGGATGTGCCTTTAGGGAATATCGATGCCTTTTTTCAGGCAGGGAGGGACTGGAAAAAATAGGTTAGCCTGCAGTAAAGCTGTGAGGGGGCAATGCCCCCACTCATAACTCCCAGA